>JBIPLL010000554.1:0-2544 GCA_044368425.1 Beijerinckiaceae bacterium | reverse complement strand
GGCGTAGCTCAGTTGGTAGAGCGCTAGCTTCCCAAGCTGGATGTCGAGGGTTCGAGTCCCTTCGCCCGCTTCGTCAGCGTTTGTCCCTCACCGGAGCTCGGTGATCTCTCGGGAAACTCGCGATGCGTGATCGCAGCCTACGAGCCTTTTCGCTCGTCGAACTGCTGATCGTCATCGCGATCGTCTTCCTGCTCGGCGGGATTTCGGTCTCGGGCCTACAGGCGGCCCGCGAGTCGGCCCGTCGGCTGTGCTGCGCTGCCAACCTGAGGGAACTGGGCCTTGGGCTCATGCACCACCATCAGGCCTTGGGCGTGCTGCCGCCGTCGTGGGGCGGGCCTGACAGCACGGCCACGATTTCCTGGGGCACGCCTCCGACGCGAAAGCCTTATCCAGGACCAGGAGTGGGCCTGGCGAGTGGCTTCGTGATGCTCCTTCCGTACATCGGCGAGACCGGCTTGGATGCCGCCATCGAGGCGGTGGGCCGCCCCTGGATCCTGGATTCGGTTTACTCCGAGGCGAGCATTCAGGGATTGCTGTGTCCGGCGGATGAACCATCCCGCTCGCACAACTATCTGTTCTCGATCGGCGACCGCTACCAGGGGTTTTGGCCAGGGTTCACCATGCCTCCCGCTGAAAACAGGAGATTCCAGGACAGCCTCCGGGGACTGTTCGGCCTCCAGAGCCGCGTTCGGCTGGAGTCCGTCCGCGATGGGCTCAGCAACACGATCGCGATGTCTGAGTGCGTGAGGCCCCGGGGGCTGGGGCGGTCGGTTCCGGCGACCGAGACGGTGCACGGTGTTCAATACTCCGGATCCCAGTCCGAGGCCGTCGTCAACGATCGCTTCGCCGTCGCGATGAGCCACGCTTTTTCTCCGAAGGACTGCCGAGCGAGTTTCGTCGCTGGTGCCTTCCAGCCGGGCACGGTGCTGATGGTCATGGATCGCTCTCCTGGGTGGTTGTGGAGTTGTGGACGCGTGTCTTTCGTGAGTTTCTCGACCGTACTGCCGCCCAACGGTCCGCGCTGCAACCATTATTTCGTCGCTGGCAGCCTCACCCCCCAGAGCCGCCATCCCGGCGGTGTGTTTGGGCTGATGGCCGATGGTGCGGTGCGGTTCATCACCGACGAGATCGACGCCGGTGACCCGTCGCTTCCCGACCGTCAGAGCGGACCGAGCCCCTACGGCGTCTGGGGCGCGCTGGGCAGCCGGGCGGGCGGCGAGGTGACCGCCATCCCCCTGCCCTGATCGCTTCACGGCTCACGTTGGTGCTTTGCGATGTCTCGTGCACCTGGAATCGATCGCTCAACGAGCGCCGAGACGCCCGCCGCGCCGCCCCCCGTGCTCGAGTCGACCGCCTCGGACCGCGGCGGCGCAACCGTCGGCGATTCGCTCATCTCCGGGGTCTCCGAGGATTTCGGCTTCGGCGGTTTGCCGCAGGCCGGCGATCCGTGGCTCGGCTGCGAGATCGGTGGAGCGCGGCTCGTGCGGCTCGTGGGGGCGGGAGGCATGGGTCGCGTCTACGAGGCCACCCAGATGAGCCCCGCGCGGCGAGTCGCCGTCAAACTGGCTCGCCCCGAGTCGCTCACCGACCAGACTGCGCGGCGACTCGACCGCGAAGCGGATGTGCTGGCCACGCTCGAGCATCCCGGCATCGCGCGGATTCATGCCGCCGGCCGACAGCCGCTCGCCGACGGTCGCGGGCTTCCCTTCCTGGTGATGGAGTTCGTCCCCGACGCCCGCCCGATCACCGAGTGGTGCCAGGACCGGCGGCTCGACCAGCGCGGGCGGCTCGAGATGCTGCTGCAGGTCTGCGACGCGGTGGCCCACGCCCACGAACGCGACGTCGTCCATCGCGACATCAAGCCCGGCAACGTGCTCGTCGATGGCGACGGCAGGCCGCGGCTCGTCGATTTCGGCATCGCCTCCTGGGTGGCGCCGGCCGCCTCGACGATCTCGGCCGGCGCCCGGATCGCCGGCACGCCCGCCTACATGAGCCCCGAACAACGGGAGGGTGCCCCGGCGGATGCCCGCACCGACATCTACGCCCTGGGTGTGCTCGCGGCCGAACTGCTCACCGACGAATCTCCCGCGCGGGCCCAGGTCGTGCTCGCCGCGCGCCGCGACCGTCTGGCTCGGATCGTGCAGCGCTGCCTGGAACTCGACCCCGACGCCCGCTACGGCTCGGTGCAGGAACTCGCGGCCGCCCTGCGTTCCCAGCTAGAGCGGCCGCGTGCGTCGGCGGTCTGGCCGCCGGGAACCGGGCGACTCATCCTCTGGGCGGTCGTGCTCGCGGCCGAACTGCTCGTGCTCGCAGCGCTGGTCTTCCGCGGCCGGCTGGCCCCGCCGGTGTCGCCACCCGTGTTCGACGCCGAGAGAGCGAGCGAAAGCCGGGCCGCTCGCTAGCCGGCCTCATGCTCAGCCGCGCGAGGCCTAGCGAAAGTTCCACGGCGGCGTGGGATCGGGCTGGGCCCAGAGGCCGAGCCGCTGCGACTGGGCGGCGGTCTGGGCGGCCGCGAGTGCCGGATCCGTGGCCGCGGGGTCGGCC
>JBIPLL010000001.1:0-35806 GCA_044368425.1 Beijerinckiaceae bacterium | reverse complement strand
AGCTGGTGGAGCGTCTGCGAGCCCTCATCACCGATGGCGAGATCCTCCCGGGCACGAAGGTGCCGGAACGCGAGCTGTGCGAGCGTTTCGGCGTGTCGCGAACCCCGTTGCGGGAGGCGCTCAAGGTTCTGGCATCCGAGGGGATCGTCACGCTGCGCCCCAACCGGGGGGCGGTCGTCAGCACCCTGACGCTGGAGGAAATCGACGAGGTTTACCCCGTGATTGCCGCGCTCGAGGCTGTTGCTGGGGAACTGGCCTGCCGGTTCATCACGCCCGAGGAACTGGAGCGGGTGCGAACGCTTCATGCCCAGATGCTCGAGCACTGGAGGCGGCAGCGGCTGCAGCCCTATTTCAGGACAAACCAGGCGATCCACGAGGCCATTCTGGATGCCACGCGCAACGAAACGCTCAAGAGCGTCTATCGCGGGCTCTCGTCGCGGATCAAGAATGCCCGCTATCTGGCGACGATGACACCCGAGCGCTGGGATCTCGCCGTGAAGGAGCACGAGGATATCCTCGCCGCCCTCGAGCAAAGGCGTGGCGAGGACCTCGGCCGCATCCTGCGCACCCACCTGTTCGGCAAGCTCGAGACCGTGCGGGACTGGCTCGGACAGGCGCAGCGGGAGCTGGAGCCCCTGCCGCGCGGATAATGGGGCGGCCCGCTGGCATCGACGCCAACAGCGCGGCCTGTCATCCACGCAGATGCCCCCGATGCCCTCCGCTGCCAGTGGAGGTTGTGCCTTGCGTTCCGATGGCCCAATCTTGGCGCTCGCGGCGACCGCGGACGGGGCTCCTGATCATTCATGACAATCGCAGCTGATCTGAAGGGCAAGGTTGCCCTCGTCACCGGGGCGTCGAGCGGGCTCGGGCGGCATTTTGCCGACGTGCTGGCCGATGCCGGGGCCCATGTCGTGCTGGCGGCGCGCCGGCTCGATGCGCTGGATAAGGCGGCCTCCACCATCCGCTCCCGCGGCGGTGTGGCGAGTGCGCTTGCTCTCGACATCACGGACCAGGCCTCCATCGACAAGGCGGTCGCTGCGGCTGACGCGCCGCCCATCGATATCCTCGTCAACTGCGCCGGCATCACGGTGGCAAAGCCTGCTCTGGCCCACGGTGAGCAGGAATGGGACGCCGTGCTGGCCACGAACCTGACAGGCGCCTTCCGGCTGTCGCAGGCCGTGGCCCGGACGATGAAGGATCGCGGCGCGGGCGGCGCGATCGTCAATGTCGCCTCGATCCTGGGCCTGCGCGTCGCAGGCAATGTCGCAGCCTATGCGACCTCCAAGGCCGCCCTCATCCAGCTCACCAAGGCGCTGGCACTCGAATGGGCGCGCTACGGCATCCGGGTCAACGCCCTGTGTCCCGGCTATGTCGAGACCGACCTCAACCGCGATTTTTTCGCGACGCCGCCGGGGCAGGCCCTCATCGCGCGCATTCCGCAGCGGCGCCTGGGCCAGCCCGGCGATCTCGACGGGCCGCTTCTGCTCCTGTGCGGAAATGCGGGCCGCTACATGACCGGCACGGCCCTTGTCGTGGATGGCGGTCATCTGGTTTCCTCGCTCTGACCGGGAGCGGGACGTCGGAACGCATCGGCAACGGATGCCGGCGATCAACGGACAACACCGGGGGAGACGACCATGGACTTCACGATCCCCGCACGGGTGGAGGATTATCGCGCGCGCATTGCCGGCTTCGTGGCGCGCGAGCTGATCCCGCTCGAATCCGATCCGGCGACCTTCGACGCTCACGAGAACATCCGTCAGGACCTGCTGGCGGGCCTGCGCGCCAAGGCGCGAGAGCAGGGGCTCTGGTGCCTGCAGCTTCGGCCCGAGACGGGCGGCGCGGGTCTGGGCCGCGTCGGCATGGCGGTCTGCTACGAGGCGATGAACCGCTCGATCTTCGGGCCGGTCGTCTTCAACAGCGCCGCGCCTGACGACGGCAACATGATGGTGCTCGAGGCGCTCGGCACCCCGGCCCAGAAGGAGCGCTGGCTTGCCCCGATCGTGGCGGGAGAGGTGCGTTCGGCCTTCGCCATGACAGAGCCGCATCCCGGCGGTGGCTCCGATCCCGGCATGATCCAGACGCGCGCCGAGCGCCGGGGCGACGGCTATGTCGTGCATGGTCGCAAATGGTTCATCACCGGAGCGGGTGAGGCCGCGCATTTCATCCTTGTTGCCCGTACGTCGGACGATCCCCGTCATGGGCTGACCGCCTTCCTCTTCCATCGCGACCAGCCGGGCTGGAACATCGCGCGGCGCATCCCCATCATGGGCCCGGAGGAGCATGGCGGCCATTGCGAGATTGTCTTCGACGGGCTCGAGATTCCGGCCGAAAACGTCCTTCTGGCCGAGGGCAAGGGCATGCGCGTCACGCAGACCCGGCTCGGGCCTGCACGCCTGACCCATTGCATGCGCTGGCTTGGCCTTGCGCGCCGCTGCGTTGAGATCGCGCAGGATTATGCCGCCACGCGCAGCGGCTTCGGTGTCCGTCTGTCGGACCGCGAGAGCATCCAGCTCATGCTGGGCGGCCTCGCGATGCAGATCGAGATCGGCCGCCTGCTGGTCATGAAGGCGGCCTGGGAACTCGACCGGGGCGGCTATGCCCGCAAGGAAGTCTCGATGGCCAAGGTGCAGGTCGCCAATGTCCTGCATCAGGCAGCCGATACCGCGATCCAGATCAACGGCGCGCGCGGCTATTCGAAGGACACGGTCCTCGAATGGATCTACCGCTATGCGCGGCAGGCCCGCCTCGTCGACGGCGCCGACGAGGTGCATCGCATGGTCCTCAATCGCTTCCTAACGGACGAGGGCCGCGATTTCTGGACATGGCCGGTTGCTGCCGACTGAGACGGGACTCAACACGAAGGCCGGGAAGGCCCGCAGCAGAACACGAACGGCAGAAAACGACAGGCACGGGAGGATGCGCCAGGATGCGTGACGAGGAACATCTGGCCCGCCGCCCGGCCAATTTCCAGCCCCTGACGCCGCTGGAAGGATTGGTGCGCACACTCGCGGTCTATCCGGAGCGCACGGCCGTGATCTGGAACGACGAGCGCCTGACCTGGCGGCAATTCGGCGATCTTGTCGGTCGCTTCGCCGCTGTGCTGCGCCGCGCCGGGATCGGGCCGGGTGATGTCGTCGCCGTCATCGCGGCGAACCGTCCCGAAATGCTGGCGGCCCATTTCGCCGTTCCGATGCTCGGCGCTGTGCTCGCCGCAGTCAACACCCGCCTCGACGCGGAGGCTGTCGCCTATATTCTCGATCATGCCGGCGCGAAGGCGATCGTGGCCGATCCCGCAAGCGCCCCAACGGCGCGCACCGCGCTCGCAACCGTTGCGCGCGGCCGGGCACGCCTGCTGGTGCTGCCGGGCGGGGAGGCGTGCAGTCCGGCCGAGGACTTCGCCGCCGCATTGGCCAAGGAGGAGCCCTTGCCCATCGGCACGGAGGCGATCCTCGACGAATGGCAGCCGATCTGCATCAACTACACGTCCGGCACGACAGGCCGCCCGAAAGGCGCGGTCTATCATCATCGCGGCGCCTGGCTGAATGCGCTGGGCAATGTGATGGCGCTGCGCTTCGATGCCTCGACCGTCTATCTCTGGACGCTGCCGATGTTCCACTGCAACGGCTGGTGCCACACCTGGGCCGTGACGGCGGCGGGCGGAACGCATGTCTGCCTCGACCGGGTCGATCCGGCCCTGATCGTCGCGGCTCTGGAGGAGCGCGGCGTCACCCATTTCTGCTGTGCGCCCGTCGTCCTCTACATGCTCCTGAACCATGACCGGCGACCGCAGCCCCCGCAGGGCCGGCGCATCGTCATCGGCACCGGCGGCGCGGCTCCGACCAGCGCGCTGATCGAGGCGCTCGACGCCATGGGCATGGACCTGATCCACCTCTACGGTCTGACGGAATCCTTCGGTCCTGCATCGCTCTGCGCCTTGCGCGACGACTGGGACGTTCCCGATTCCGCGGCCAAGGCCCGCGCACTGGCCCGCCAGGGCGTCCGGCACATGACCGCCAGCCGGCTTTCCGTCGTCGATGCCGCGGGGCAGGAGGTGCCCGCCGATGGCGCCACCCTGGGCGAGATCGTCCTGCACGGCAACACGCTGATGGCCGGCTATTACGGGGATGCCGCCACCACCGATGCCGCTTTTACGGGGGGCGTCTTCCATACGGGCGACCTCGCTGTCCGCCATGAGGACGGCTATGTCGAGATCCGCGACCGCTCCAAGGACATCATCATCTCGGGCGGCGAGAACATATCGAGCCTTGAGGTCGAGAGCGTGCTCCACCAGCATCCGTCCGTGCTTCTGGCTGCCGTGGTGGCCGCGCCGGACCCGAAATGGGGCGAGGTGCCCTGCGCCTTCATCGAGCTGCGCGCAGGCGTGCCCCGGCCGGCCGTCGCGGAACTGACCGCCTTCTGCCGCGAGCGGCTGGCGGGTTTCAAGATTCCCCGCCGCTTCGTCTTTCGCGACCTGCCGCGCACCGCGACGGGCAAGATCCAGAAATACGCCCTGCGGGCCGACTTGCAGGCCGACTTGCAGGCCGAACTGCGGAGCGATCCGTGACCGGGCCTGTCGTGGAGACGCCGCCCTTCGACGCAACTCGCCTCCGGCAATGGCTGTCGGCCAACCTTGCCGGCATCGGCGATGCGCTCGATATCGAGCGAATTGCAGGCGGGCAGTCGAACCCGACCTTCTTCGTGACGACGGGTGCCCGCCGCCTCGTCCTGCGCAAGCAGCCTCCCGGCCCGCTGCTGCCCTCCGCTCACGCCATCGACCGCGAGTTCCGGGTCATGGCCGCATTGCGGGATCAGGGGATCGGCGTGCCCGACGTGCTCGCCTATTGCAGCGACGCAGACATCATCGGCACGCCCTTCTACGTCATGGAGCGGCTGGACGGTCGCGTCTTCCACGATGCGACGCTGACCGGTGTTTCGCCAGGCGACAGGCGCGCGATGTATCTGTCGCTGGCGCGCGAGCTGGCCCGCCTGCACGGCGTCGATCCCGACAAGGCGGGCCTGTCGGATTTCGGCAAGGCGGGCAACTATTTCCAGCGCCAGATCGCGCGCTGGACGCGGCAATGGGAGCTGTCCCGCAGCCGGGACGATGCCAATGTCGAGCGCCTCATTGCCTGGCTGCCGCACCACGTGCCGGCTGACGACCTGACGACGGTCGTGCATGGCGACTATCGCGTCGGCAACGTGATGTTTCACCCGGTCGAGCCGCGCGTCATCGCCGTGCTCGACTGGGAATTGTCGACGCTCGGCCATCCGCTGGCCGATCTAGCCCATGCCTGCATGGGCTGGCATGTCGCGCCGCAGGATTATGGCGGGCTGGCGGGGCTCGACCTCGCGGCCCTCGGCATTCCGGACCGCAGCGCGTTCGAAGCGGCCTATGCCGAAGCATCGCCGCAGGGGCTGCGGCTTCAGCCCTTTCACATGGCATTCGCCCTGTTCCGCTTTGCCGTGATCTTCGAGGGGATCGCGGCGCGCGCCCGCACAGGCAATGCCGCGTCCGCCGATGCGCAACAGGTCGGCCCGCTCTCGGCCCGCTTCGCCGCCCACGCCGTCGCCGCGCTCGATGGCCCGTGAACCGTGAGCCCAAAGCCGCCAGCCCGAAGCGATCACTCCTGCGAGGGCACGGCGAACTGGTCGAAGGCCTCCAGTGCATGGCTCGCATACATCGCGGAGGGGCCCGCACCCATATAGATCGCCATGCCGAGCGCCTCGGCGATCTCCTCGCGCGTCGCACCCTGCTGCGCCGCGGCCTTGGCGTGGAACCCGATGCAATCGTCGCAGCGGATGGCGACGCTGATGGCGAGCGCGATCAGTTCCTTGGTCTTGGTGTCGAGCGCCTGCGGCTTCAGGGCGGCCTGTGCCATGGCCGAGAAGCCCTTCATCACCTCCGGCGTGCCGCTGCGCAACTCGCGCAGGGGGCCGGCCGACAGGGTCTTCGTGAATTCGGCCCAGTCCTGATACATCGCTGTCTCCTCGATCCGCAGTGAAGCTGCGCCGACAATGGGCCCTGCCCGAGCCCGGTCCATTGATCGGGATCATGAAGGCTGCGCCACGGTGCATCATCTCAACGCCCCGCTGCCCAGCACGGTTTCCTCGAGCAAGATCATTGCGTGGACATCGTCGCAGGCCCATCCCTCGCATTCCGGGCGGTACTGGTCCGGTGCAGGGATGCGAGTGACGACAATGTTCAAGATGCAAGCCGGTGCGCCTGTCACATCTCATGCGTGGTCATGACGAGGGTCAGCCCTCGTCGCGTGGATCGCGTCGGGGTTTTCGATGCCCGAAGGGCTCCAGCCCGCATCGCCCCCGCTTATCATTGGCGGCAGCCACGATCCGTGCTCGTAATGGGTCGTGCGCCATGCCGATTGCGGCCTTGCGCTCCTCTGCGAGGGCTCGTCGTGGCCTCGCGCGGCTGGAGCACGACAAGGTGGCGATCGCCGCCATTCATTGTCATGGAACCGTCGCGGCCCTCGCCTATCTCGACGCCAATATCGAGGCCGTGCGGATCGGCTTCGCCCGCCGCGAGCAGGGCCTGATGGTCGCGCCCGGAAAACCCAGTGAATGACGAGCCTGGCCGATTCAGCCCAACGGGGCGCGCGTTTCGGCATGCGCCAGCCCGGTGCCGGCGCCCGCATGCTTTTCAAGAAGCTGCTGGCCGATTCCGGTGTCGACTCCCATGTGCTGGTCGCCCACGCGCAACAGCACCCCACGGCGCAGGATCTGGCCGATTCAATGCGGGGGCAAGGTCGATTGTGTCATCGCCACCCGCGCGGCGGCGCAAGGGCATGGCTCAGCTTCGTGCCGCTGGCCTGGGGGCGGTTTGATCTCGCAATGCACTGGCGCACCGCCTTCGAGCCGGCGGCGCAGGCGCTGTTCGCCCGTATGCGCGAGCCGGAATTCGCCAGACAGGCGGAGCAGCTCGGCGGCTACCACATCGATGGAGCGGGAGGCGTCCGCCTCAATCGTTGAGCGGGGCGGGGAAGCCGAGATTGATCCCCTCGGCCTCGCGCTTGCGGCGCTGCAGGAGCGAACCGCGAATGCCACTCACATGCTCGCGCATCAGGATCTCGGCACGCCAGCCGTCGCCTGATTCGATCAACTCGAAGATCCGGTGGTGATCGTCGTGACGCCGCCTCACGTCGCGATGCGTGAACGAGACGATGTGCCGGTAGGTTGCACCAGGCATGTTGAGCGTGAGCCGAACCGCCTCGACCAGCATGCGGTTCTGGGCAGCAGCCAGGATCGTGTCGTGGAAATCGACATTGACGGTGCGATACTCGGCAAGGTCGCGATCGGTCAGCTGTGGTCGCTCGAGGATCTCGTCCCCCTTGGCGAGCGCAGCCCGGATCGTCTCCCGCTGCTCCGGCGTCAGGCCCCGCTCGGCGGCGAAGCGGCAGGCGAGGCCCTCGAGCGAGGCGCGGATTTCGTAGGCGTCGAGCATGGCCGCCAGCGGGACATCGCGCACGGAGAAGCCGCGATTGTGCACGTAGTCGAGAAGCCCCTCGGCCGCGAGCGCATGCAGTGCGGCCCGGATCGGCGTGCGCGAGACGCCGAGCTCGCGCGCCAGATGCACCTCGTTCAGCCGCTCGCCCGGCGCGATCTCGCCGGTCAGGATGCGTTCGCGAACCCGCTCCGCCACGGAAAGCGAGCGGGGGCCGCCGCCATCGTCGGCCGCAGGCACGTCGATCTCCGCGCTTCTCGCGTGGGCCTCGCTGTGACGTGGGTAGTCCATGAGCCTCTCCCGTCGGAATTGGATACATTACCGAGCGCGCTCCTGGCAAGTGCATACATAAACGGGCTTTTTGCGCTGAAAAATGCGCCAACTCGCCCTAAAGCGCGGCATATTGTATCCCGCCCTCAATAAGTGTGCACACTTGCCATTGACAAGTGTTTTCGCGTCGGCCAGCATTCTGCTACCTGGAGTTGATCGGGGAACACGATGTCCGCGCCTTTGGATGATGATAATGCGATCGAGGCCATCACGGCTGATCGCGGTCCCCATTACGAGCCGATGGGGTGGCATCACTGGCCCGAACATCCGTGGCTGTCCTACCAGTTCCGTCGCGGACTCGGCGAAACCCAGGAAGGCGGCGGTGCCGTCTCCGAGGTCTTCCTAGCCGCCTCGCGCATGATTCCGGGCGACCTCGAGAGTTGGCATGCGGAGTGGAAGCGCATTGGCGACTTCAACTGGGAGCGTGGTCAGTCCGAGGAGAAGGCGGGCCATAGCCGCACCGCGATGAACTGCTTCCTGCGCGCGGCCGACTATTACCGCCAGGCCGAATTCCATCTGGAGCCCGACGATCCGCGCCGGCTGCCGACCTTCGAGCGCATGGAGGCATGCAGCCAGAATTTCCTGAAATATCTCAATCCGCCCGGCGAAGTGGTGGAGATCCCCTACGAGAATGGCGTCTCGCTCTGCGGATATTTCGTCCGCGCGCCGTTTCCCGGTGACAGGCTGCCTGTTCTGATCTGCATGGGCGGGCTCGACAGCATCAAGGACGAGATGTGGTTCATGCAGGCCCATGGCTGCCTGCAGCGCGGCATTTCCGTGCTGATGGTCGACATGCCGGGCCAGGGCGGCACGCTGCGCCGCCACAAGGTCGTCAACCGCGTCGATACCGAATACCCGGTCGGCAAGTGCATCGACTGGCTGTTGACGCGCGCCGATGTCGATCCCGCCCGCATCGCGGTCTGCGGATCGAGCCTCGGGGGCTACTACGCCGCTCGCGCCGGCTGCTACGAGCACCGCCTCGCGGCCTGCATCTCGCATGGCGCGATCTGGTCGATCACCGACATCTGGGGCAACAAGGGCGAGGATTTCGGCCTTGCCATGCATGTCAAATGGGTCTTCGGCACGCCGACGATGAAGGCGGCCATGGAAAAGGCCGTGCCCTTCACGCTTGAAGGACACCTCGAGAACATGCGTTGCCCCTACCTGATCCTGCATGGCGGCCACGACGTGCTCACCGTGTCTGCGGCCCGCAAGACCTACGACTATGCCAAGGCCAAGGGCGTCGACGTGACCATGCGCCTGATCGAGCCGCACGAGACCGGTGCCGAGCACTGCCAGCACGACAACCCGACCATCGGCCAGGAAGTGCTGTCGGACTGGCTCGCCGACATCTTCGGCATCGACCAGCGGGCTCTGCTGAAGACCGGCTGGAACGCGCTGATCTGAGGGAGAGGCGACGATGAATCTCGGTCTCGACACCATCCGCCCGGCCATCGTGGCCATCGATTGTCACCGGGGCCATCTCGACCCGGCCGTGGCGACCATGCCGGCGCCTGCCGACGTGGCCGCACGTCTCATCGCGGCCAACCGCGCCTTCTTCGATGCCGCGCGTCCTCTGGGCATTCCGGTCGTGCACGTCGTCACGACCTACCGCGATGTGGAGGAGATCCGCGCCAACCCATTCTGGCGCACCCGCGCCGAGGACCCGAACGCCACCCGCAAGAACGTGCTGCGCCACAACCTGATGGGCTCGCCCGGCTGCACGATCATGCCGGGCCTGCACCAGCCGGGCGACATGATCGTGGATACCAAGAAGCGCTACGACTGCTTCCAGGGCACCGACCTCGACACGACCCTGCGCACGCACGGCATCAATGCCGTGCTGCTGACCGGCATCAACACCAATAGCTGTGTGCTGGCGACCGCCTGCGCCGCCAATGTCCGTGACTACTCGGTCATCGTCGTCGAGGACTGCGTCGACACGATGGACGGCCCCGCCCATCACGAGGCGGCCCTCCTGTGCCTGCGCACGGCTTTTGCGCATGTGATGGCATCGCGCGACGCACTCGCCCTCGTCGGGCGCAAGAGGAGCGCCGCCTGATGAACCGCCTGCGGCAATCGCTTGCCTCCGGCCGCCCCGTGCTGGCGGTCAATGCCGGTGGCGTGGCGCTGCCCGTGATCGACATGATCGCGCGCGGCGGAGCCGATTGCCTGTTCATCGACTGCGAGCGCACGCCGATCTCCGTCGACAGCGTGCCGATGCTGGCGCGGGCTGCCCGTGCCGCCGGCCTCTCCTGCGTCGTGCGCTCCGAGAGCGCGGAGGCTGCGATCCTGCTGCGTTATCTCGATTGCGGCATTGACGGCCTCGTCGTGCCGCAGGTCGAGAGCGCCGCGACCTGCGAGCGGATGGGCTCTGTGGCGCGCATCTTCGGCAAGGGCGACCGCTCCGGCACGTTTCTCATCGCCCAGATCGAGAGCGTCGCGGGTCGCGGTGAACTTGCCGCCATTGCCGGCCATCACGACGTCGATCTCGTCCTGATCGGCCCCAACGACCTCGCCCATTCCATGGGCTTTTCCGGGGACACCACGCGCCCCTCCCTGCAGGAGGCCGTCCGCGACAGCGCCGCGCAGGTTTCAGCGCTCGGAAAGCCCTTCGGCCTGCCTGTGACGACCGCGAACGCGGGCGACTGGATCGGGCGCGGCGCCCGCTTCCTCTACACCAATCTCGAACAGTTCCTGGCCCCGGCCATCGCTGAACTCAAAAAGGTGGCGGCATGAGCACGGTCCGGACGAAGCCGATCATTCGCGTCGAGCTTGAGGGCCATTGCCCGACGATGAGCCTCACCGAGATCCGGGTGCGCAAGCACTCCTTCGTCATCGACGAGCCGCCCTATCGCCACGGTACGGACGTGGCTCAGACCCCGCTTGAGACGATGCTCGGCGCGCTCATCGCCTGCACCAACGTGATTTCCCGCCGTATCGCCCACGAAAAGGGCATCGACCTGAAGATCGCGCGCATCGGCTGCGTGGGTCATCTCGACCATCGCGGCATCGACCTTGAGGCCGACGTGCCGGTGCCCTTTCCGAAGATCGAGCTGGCCATTCAGGCCGTCACGAGCGCCGATGAGGCGGCCATGGACGACCTGCGCCGCGAACTGAAGCTGCGCTGCCCGATGTCGGTGATCCTGACCCAGGCAGGGTCGGTCATCGAGGACAGCTGGACCATCGAATACAGGGGCGCCACTGCGGCGCCCGCGCATTGAGCTGGAGATTTCGGGCATGTCGGACAACCCCAACAACGCGATGCTGCCGGGCCAGCGGAACGCATATTCCGCCATCGTCGACCGGCCGCCGCTGAAGCTGCCCGATGACGGTCGCATCATCGTCTGGAGCATCGTCAATCTCGAGGTCTGGGATATCGCCCGGGCCATGGCCCGGCAGGTTATCCCGGCCCCGACCGGGCAGGTGCTTCTGCCCGATGTCGCCAACTGGAGCTGGCACGAATACGGCATGCGCGTGGGCGTCTGGCGCTTCTTCGATCTCTACAAGCGGCTGGGCCTGCGCCCGACGCTCTCGATCAACGCCCGCGTCTGCAAGGATTACGAGCGCGTGGCTGCCGAGGCGCGCGATTGCGGCTGGGAATTCATGGGCCACGCCTATGAGCAGATGCCGATCCACAAGATCGATGACCAGAAGGCCATGATCCATCGCTCGATGGACGTGATCAGCGACTTCACCGGCAAGCGGCCGGTGGGCTGGCTTGGGCCCGGCCTGACCCAGACCTACGACACGCCCGACATCCTGGCCGGCGCGGGCGTCAAGTATATCGGCGACTGGGTCTATGACGACGAGCCGACGGTGATCCGCACCACGAACGGCCCGCTCGTCACGCTGCCCTATACGGTCGAGTGCAACGACATCCCGATGATGATCGTCCAGCACCACGAGTCGGAATACTGGAAGAAGCGCTGCTGCGACCAGTTCGATCGCCTCTGGCAGGAAGGCGCGCAGCGTCCCCGGATCATGGCGATCGCCATCCATCCCTACATTTCGGGCCAGCCGCACCGCATCAGGTACCTCGAGGAGATCTACGAGCACATCAACTCGCATCCCGGCGTCATCCACTGGAACGGCGAACAGATCTACGACTGGTACAACGACATCGCGAAGGTGCACCCGTGAGCGGCTTCGTCCTTCCGCCCCCGGCGACGGTCTCGCTGCCGATCGCGGGCCACCAGTCCGCCTTTCCTGTGCGCCGCATCTACTGCGTCGGCCGCAACTATCTCGCGCATGTGCGCGAGATGAACGAGGGGGCAGACGAGCGCGATCCGCCCTTCTTCTTCCAGAAGCCGCGCGATTCCATCGTGCATGACGGCGGCATCGTGCCCTATCCGTCGCTGACCTCGTCGCTCCATCACGAGGTGGAACTCGTCGTCGCCATCGGCAAGGGCGGCTCCCGCATCCCGCAGGCCCGCGCGCTCGACCACGTTCTCGCCTATGGCGTCGGCCTCGACATGACCCGGCGCGATCTCCAGACAATCGCCAAGGATAAGGGCTGGCCCTGGGAGATGGGCAAGGCCTTCGACCATTCCGGGCCCTGCGGCGCGCTGGCTTTGGCAAGCGAGGTCGGCCATCGCGGCGATCGGGCCATCAGGCTTGTGGTCAATGGCGCGGTGCGCCAGTCCTCCACCATTGCGCACATGACATGGTCGGTGCCCGAGATTGTCTCCAAACTCTCCGAGCATTACCGGCTTGAGGCTGGCGACATCATCATGACGGGCACGCCCGAGGGCGTGGGTGCCGTCGTCGCCGGCGACGTCCTCGAAGCCTCCGTCGACGGCCTGCCGCCCCTGCGCATCACGATCGGAGCGCCGGCATGAAGCCGAAGGAGCGCATCGACTTTTCGGCCATCTCGGCCCGCCCCCGGCTCGAACTGCCCGGCGGAGCGCGGCTGGCGGTCTGGGTCATCGTCAATGTCGAGGAATGGGACATCAATGCGCCGATGCCCCGCACCGTGCTGACCCCGCCCGCCGGCGGTTCGCCGATGCCCGACATCCCGAACTGGGCCTGGCACGAATATGGCAATCGCGTCGGCTTCTGGCGCATGCTCGAGGTCTTCGACGATTTCGACATTCCGGCCGTGCTTGCCATCAATGGCTCGGCCATCGAGACCTATCGCCCCATCGCACAGGCCGCGCACGAGCGGAACTGGGAATTCATCGGCCACGGCTACACCCAGAAGAATATGCAGAAGGTCGAGAACGAGGCGCTCGACATCGAGCGCACCACGCGCGCCATCGAAGGCTTCACCGGCAAGCGCCCGCGCGGCTGGCTGGGGCCGGGCCTCACCGAGACCTGGCACACGCCGGACCTCCTGAAGGAAGCCGGCTATGATTATGTCTGCGACTGGGTGCTGGATGACCAGCCAACGCTCCTGCGCACGCGCGATGGCGGCGAGATCGTCAACATCCCCTACACGCAGGAATGCAACGACGTCGCCATGATGCTCATCCAGCATCACAAGGCCTCGGAATACCGCGATCGCGCGCTCGACCAGTTCGCACAACTCCATCACGACGCCCGCCACGGCGCACGCGTCATGGCGCTGGTGCTGCATCCCTACATCATGGGTGCACCGCACCGGCTGACCTATTTCCGCCAGATCCTTGAGCGCATCCGCCATGTGCCCGACGTCGTGTTCTGGACGGGCGAGCAGATCTTCGACTGGCATGCCGGCGAGCGTCGCCGCCTGAACGGGGGAGCCTGACCGCCATGATGGCCTTCCAGATCATGAACGGCCTGACCTTCGCGGCCCTGCTCTTCGTGGTGGCCTCCGGGTTCACGCTGATCTTCGGGCTCCTGCGCATCGTCAATCTGGCCCATGGCGCGCTCTACCTGTTCGGCGGCTATATCGGCTACACGATCGGTCAGCTCACCGGCAGCTTCTTCCTCGCCGGCCTCGGCGCGATGGTCTTTGTCGCCCTGGCAGGTCTGGCGCTGGATCAGGGCCTGTTGCGCTTCGTGCGCGGCTTCGAATTGCGTCAGGTGCTTTTGACGCTCGGCGTCGCCTTCGTTCTGAACGACCTCGCCCTCGTCATCTGGGGCGGTGACACCTTCACGGTCGCGACACCCGCCTGGCTCCAGGGTGCGGTCCAGATCGGCGGGCTGTTCTATCCCCGCTTCCGCATCTTCGTGCTGTTCGTCGGCGTGGTTGTTTTCGTCGCGCTCTGGCTGCTGCTCAACAAGACGCGGCTGGGCGCGCTGATCCGGGCCGGTGTCGACGATGCGGAGACGGTGCAGGCCTGCGGCATCGACATTCGCCGCATCTTCCTCATCACCTTCATGCTGGGCTCGGCTCTGGCGGGCCTTGGCGGGCTCCTGGGGGGCGCCTTCCTTGCGCTCTACCCCTCGGCCGATGCCGAGATCCTCGTCTTCAGCCTCGCCGTCGTGATCATCGGCGGGCGCGGCAGCCTCGTCGGCGCGGCCATTGGCTCGCTGCTGATCGGCCTTCTCAACACGTTCGGGCAGGTCTGGTTTCCGGAGCTCGCCTATTTCGTGATCTTCGGCCCGATGGCGGTTCTCCTCGCCTTCCGCCCCCTCGGTCTTTTCGGAAAGGCGGCGTGATGTCCCGTGCGTTCACAGCCCCGCTCATCATCGTCCTGGCGCTCGCCATCGCGCTCGTGCCTTTCGTCCTGCCGACCTACTATGTCAGCGTGGCGACGGAGATCCTGATCTTCGCCGTGCTGGCCATGGCGGTCGATATCCTCGCGGGCTTCACGGGTCGCACGCCCCTCTGCCACGGCGCCATCTTCGGCACCTCGACCTATGTCGTGGTCTACACGGTGACCGTGATGGGCCTGCCTTTGCCCATGGCCTTCGTGCTCGGCATCCTTGCGGCAACCGCGTTGGCGGCCCTGTTCGGCATGCTCGCGGTCCGCACATCCGGCGTCTATTTCCTGCTGTTGACTCTGGCGCTCGGGCTGATCGTCTGGGGCATCTGTCTGCGCTGGACCCAGGTGACCGGCGGAGAGAACGGCCTGCGCGGCCAGCTGCGCACCGGTGCGCTGAGCGACCCTGTCACACTCTACCTGATCGTGGCGGCCTTTGTGGCGGTGCTGACCTTCGTGATGTGGCGCTTCGTGCGCTCGCCCTTCGGCCTGACGCTGCGCGGCATCAAGGACAGCGAGAGCCGCATGGCCAGCCTCGGCTACAACGTGCCGGTGCACCTGACGCTGGCCTTCACGGCATCGGGCTTCTTCGCGGGCGTGGCCGGCGCGCTCTATGCCGTGTTCAACGACTTCGTCAGCCCGTCCACGGTCCAGCTGGCGCAGTCGGTCGAGGGCCTCCTGATGGCCATCGTCGGCGGCATCGGCACGCTGTTCGGCTCCTTTGTCGGCGCCTTCCTGATCATCATGCTGGAGCAGATGGTCAGCGCCTATACGGAGCGCTGGCTGATGGTGCTCGGCTTCACCTTCATTCTCATAATGATCTTCGCCCCCGAGGGTGTCGTCGGAAAGGCACGCCTGATCCTGGCTGCCAGAAACAGCAAGAACCTGCCCGGCAAGAACCTGTCCAGCAACAACCCGTCCGACAAGAGCGGGCCCGCATAACGAGAACCGACCGTTCCAGAGGAGAACAGAGCCATGACCCGTTACACCACAGATCGTCGCCGCTTCCTGAAATCCACGGCCGGGCTCGCTGCCGCCGGCCTCTTCCCGATGCCGGCCATCGTCAAGGCGCAGGGCTCGGGCGGTCCGATCCGCATCGGCCTTCTCGCGCCGCTCACGGGCGTCATCGCGGCCGGCGGGCGAGAGCTCGTCGAGGGCTTCGAGATGTACTGGGAGACCGTCAACAAGGAGGTCGCCGGCCGCAAGGTCGAGATCGTCATCGAGGACGATGCCTCCAACCCTGACACCGCGCTCCAGAAGGCCCGTCGCCTCGTCGAGCAGGGCAATGTGCACTTCCTGTTCGGCAACATCCTGGCCAATACCGGCCTTGCGGTCGCCAACTACGTCAAGGGCACCGGCACGCCCTATTTTATTCCGGTCATCGCGGCCGACGACCTCACGCAGCGCCAGCGCATTCCCAATGTCATCCGCGTTGCCGGCTATACCGCAAGCCAGATGTCGCGCCCGATGGCCGACTGGGCCTTCAAGCAGGGCTACAAGCGGATCGCCACGATTTCTCAGGACTACACCTTCGGTCATGAGCAGTGCGGCGGCTTCAGCCAGATGATGTCCGAACTCGGTGGTCGCGTGGTGCAGCAGTTCTGGCACCCGCTCAACACGGCCGATTTCAGCCCCTATCTCGGCCAGCTCGCCAATTCCGGCGTAGATGCCGTCTTCGCCATGGAGACGGGTGCCGACGCCACTCGCTTCATCCAGCAATGGTCGAGCTTCGGCCTCAAGAGCCGCATCCCGCTGATGGGCGCCATGAACGCGACCGACCAGTCGGTCATCCGCACGATGGGTGCCGAATGCGAGGGCATCGTCTCCTGCGCCCATTTCGCGGAAGGCTCGAAGGATCCGATCACGCAGGCCTTCGTCGCGGATTACGAGAAGCGCTACAACAAGCTCCCGTCGATTTACGGCTTCTCGCATTTCTCGGGCGCCATGTGGGTGGCCGAGGCCATCAAGAAGCTCGGCGGCAAGGTCGAGGACCGCGACGCCCTCCTCAAGATGGTGCTCGCGACCGAACTCACCGGCTCGCCGCTCGGCAAGACCGTTCGTCTCGACGCCTACGGCAACCCGATCTACGACGCCTATATCCGCAAGGTCGAGCGCCGCGCCGACGGCAAGCTCTGGAACGTCCCGACCGAGACCTACGCCAATGTCTCGCAGTTCTGGAAATACGATCCCGAGACCTACCTGAAGCAGCCCCCCTATTCGCGCACCTTCCAGGGCGTGAAGGGCTGATCGCCGCAAACTGACGCCACAACCTGGCGCCCTCCCGGTCCGCCATGAGGCGGGCCGGGCCTCCGTCCCGGAAGCTCAAGCCCCTCCAGAGGCTCGCCTTGCCCGATCCCATCCTCTCCCTGACGGATGTCTGCGTCCAGTTCGGCGCGCTGAAGGCCGTCGACAACGTGACCATGTCGCTGCGGCCGGGCGAGCGGCGCGCCGTTATCGGCCCCAATGGCGCCGGCAAGACGACCCTGTTCAACGCCATGACAGGGGCCATTCCGCCGACATCTGGCCGCATACTGCTGGCAGGCGAGGACATCACCCGGATGTCCCCGCAGACCCGCGCCTATCGGGGCATCGCCCGCACGTTCCAGATCACCAACCTGTTCGGCCAGATGACCGTGGCGGAGAACATGCGGCTGGCTGCACGCGGCCTGACGCCGGCCAAGTTCTCGCTCTTCGGCCACGATCATCTCGACGGGCGCCAGCTCGCGCGCGTCGAGGCCGCGATGTCGGCCTCGCGTCTCGGCGGCCGTGAGAATGTCGTCGTCAAGGAATTGTCGTACGGCGAGCAGCGCCAGCTTGAGGTGGCGATGGCGCTTGTCGCCGAGCCGCGCCTGCTGCTGCTGGATGAGCCGGCAGCGGGACTCTCTCCTGTCGAGCGCGGCTTTCTCGCCGACATCATCCGCGCCTTGCCGCGCGAGCTCACGGTCGTTCTCATCGAGCATGACATGGACCTGGCGCTCGGCCTCGTCGACTACGTGACCGTCATGCAGAACGGAAAGCTGATCGTCGAGGATTCGCCCGCCAATATCCGCACCAATGCGCTCGTGCAGGAAGTCTATCTGGGCAAGCCGCACAAGGTCGTCGTCGAAGGAGGCGCCCATGCTGACGGTCACTGACATCAACTCCTATTACGGCGAGGCTCATGTGCTGCAGGGGGTCACCCTCCACGTGGCGCCGGGCGAAATCGTCGCCCTTCTCGGTCGCAACGGCATGGGCAAGACCACGACGATCCGCTCGATCATGAACCTGCGCCAGCCCATCGTCCGTTCGGGCGAGGTCGCCTTCAAGGGCGAGCGGCTGAACAACCTTCCGCCCCACATGATCGCGCGCCGGCGCATCGCGCTGGTGCCGCAGGGGCGCCGGCTCTTTCCCTCGCTGACCGTCACCGAGCACCTGACCATGCTCAAGCCGGCCTCGTCGAAGGAGGGCTGGACGGTCGAGCGCATCTTCGACACGTTCCCGCGGCTGGCCGAGCGCCGGCAGCATCGCGGCAACCAGCTCTCCGGCGGCGAGCGCCAGATGCTGGCGGTCGGCCGGGCGCTCGTCATCGATCCCGAGCTGATCCTGATGGACGAGCCCTCCGAAGGGCTTGCCCCGGTCATGGTCCAGCATCTCGAAACCGTCATCGCGGGCCTGCGCGCCGAGGGCCTCGGCGTCCTGCTCGTCGAGCAGAACCTCTACAGCGCGCTGGCGCTCGCCGACCGTGTCTACCTGATCGAGACCGGCCGGATCGTGCACGAGGGCTCGGCCGCACAGATTCAGTCGGATACCGCGACGCTCGAGCGTTACCTTGGCGTGCATTGAGGTCGCCATGGCACAGGATCCGACAGACAGGGATTCGACACTCGCCTTCATTGCTGCCGACCTGAACCGCGTGCCGGCGACGGCCGGGCGCACCGCCCGGCACGCAGCACCGGTCGCTCAGTTCAATGCGGCCGTGCGCGCGGCTGCCGACGCCGTCCTGACGCTCGATGCGACGCCGCTCTCCTTCGAGGCGTTCAAGGCGGAATGCGCCGAAAAAGGCAGGCAGCCATGAGCGAACGGATTGCAGAAGGCGTCGTCGCCATTGCCGGGGCCGTGGCGCGCGGCGAGACGACGGCGCAGGCCGTCGCGCAGCTTGCCATCGACCGCCTCGCGACGCGCGGGCGCCGCTTCAACGGCGTCGTGCTGCTGGAGGCGCAGCGCGCGCTCGACATGGCGGCGCGGATCGATGCCGACCGGGCCGCCGGACGCGCTCTCGGACCGCTCGCGGGCGTGCCGATGGCGCACAAGGATCTCTTTTACCGCGCCGGTCGCGAGGCGGCCTGCGGCTCGAAGATCCGGCGCGGCTTCCGCCCGGACGTGACGTCGACCGCTCTCGCCCGGCTCGATGCGGCGGGCGCCGTCGATTGCGGCACGCTGCACATGGCCGAGTTCGCGATGAGCCCGACCGGCTACAACGAGCACGACGGTCATGGGCGCAATCCGTGGAACCCCGACCATGTCTGCGGTGGCTCCTCCTCGGGTTCCGGCATCGTCGTTGCAGCCGACTGCGTGCCTGCGGCGCTGGGCAGCGACACGGGCGGATCGATCCGCCACCCTGCTGCCATGTGCGGTCTTCTAGGCCTGAAGCCGACCCACGGTGCCGTCAGTCTTGCCGGCACCATGCCCCTGTCCGCGAGCCTCGACTGCATCGGCCCGCTCGTGCGCCATGCCCGCGACGCAGCCCGCCTTCACGATGTGCTCGCAGGCCCCGACGCTGCCGATCCGACAACGCGCGGCGCTCCGCAAGGCGGCTGCGAGGCGGCTCTGACGGGTGACCTCCGCGGCCTGACCATCGCCTTGCCGCAGGTTTATTACCGGCAGGATCTCGACCCGCGCAACGCCGCGGCGCTTGATGAGGCCGCCCGCGTGCTCGCCGATCGCGGCGCGCGCCTGATCGAGACGCCGGTCCCCGACATGGACCGTCTCAACGCCATGCTGGCCGTGGTGATCGCGGTCGAGGCGGCGACCATCCACCGCAAATGGCTTGAGACGCGCCCCGGCGATTATGCGGATCAGGTTCGCGCCCGCATCGAGCCCGGCCTGTTCTACCCCGCGACGCGCTATGTCGAGGCCCTGTCGCTGCGCGGGCCGCTGGCGCGCGAATGGCTCGATGTCGCGCTTGGCGGTGCCGATTGCGCGCTTCTGCCCAGCGTGCCGTTGCCTGCGCCCTCCATTGCGGAGACGACGCGGGGCTCGCCGCAGGATGTGGCCGCTGTCATCGGACGTGTGACCCGCAATACGCGCGCGCTCAACTATCTCGGCCTGCCTGTCGTCGGGCTTCCCATCGGCTTTGCCGACGGCCGGCTTCCCATCGGCGCCCAGCTCGTTGGCCGCCCCTGGAGCGAAAAGCTGCTCCTGCGCGTCGCCGACGCCTTCCAGCGCGTGACGGACTGGCACATGCGCCGGCCCGACGGCCTCGACGCGCTTCCCGACTCCGCTCCGAAGGACACGCCATGACCATCATCGACTGCCACGCCCACACATTGTGCCCGGCCGTCAATGGCATGGTCGCGCCGGCCATGCGTCCCGGCGTCGTGCCCTACCAGCGCGACATGTCGCCCGAGAGCAAGGAGGTCGATGCCGCGCAGGGACCGGTCCTCGGCCCCCGCTTCAACGACCTTGCCGCGCGCCGCGAGATCATGGCGCGCATGCGCATCGATGCGCAGGTGATCGCGCCCGCGCCCGGCCAGCAGCATTACTGGGCGGAGGCCGGGTTGCTTGCCGACATTTCACGCGCCCAGAACGATCACGTCGCCGCCCTCGTCGCGCAGGAGCCGTCGCGATTCTGGGGGCTCGGCACTCTGCCGATGAGCGACGTGCAGGCCGCGATCGACGAGGCCGGCCGCGCCGTCGAGGAAAAGGGCCTGCGCGGCTTCCAGGTCGATTCGCGCGTTCTCGACCGCGAATTGTCCGATGCGAGCCTCGATCCGCTCTATCGCCGGCTGGTTGAACTCGACGTCCCGCTGATGATCCACCCGCTCGGCTTCTCGCATGGCGAGCGATTCGGCGCGTTCTTCATGGTCAATACGATCGGCCAGCCGCTCGAGGAGATCATTGCCATCAACCACCTGATCTTCGGCGGGGTGCTCGATCGCCACCCGGAACTGCGGGTTCTGGTTGCCCATGGCGGCGGCTATTTCCCGTACTATGTCGGGCGCATGGACCATGCCTGGACATACCGGCCGGAATTGCGCCGCCTGACGGAGCAGCGCCCCTCCGACTATCTGTCGCGCATGTGGTACGACACCTGCGTCTTCCGCTCCGACCATATCGCAACTCTGGTCAAGCTCGCAGGCCCCGGCCGTGTCATGCTGGGCTCCGACTATCCCTTCGACATGGGCGATCCCGATCCGCTCGGCACCGTCGAGCGCGCCGGTCTCGACGCCACAGCCATGGCCGCCATCTGTGGCGGCACGGCCCGCGCCTTCTTCCGCCTGCCGGGATGAGCCGCAGCCGGACCAGCCCGCCCGCCAGCACTCCGACCGGCGCCGCTGGAGGCGACAGCCGCCTGCGTCTCGTGCGCGGGGAGGGCGCCTATACGGCGGACCTCCTGTCACCGCGCGAGTTGCACGCCGTCTTCCTGCGCGCGGACAGGGCGCATGCCCGCATCCTTTGCGTCGATCTCGATGCCGCACGCGCGGCGCCGGGCGTTGTCGCCGCCTGGGCGGCCGGCGATGTCGGCCCCTTCGGCACCTTTCCCGCCAATTTGCGCTATTCCGGCCGTGACGGGGCGCCTCTGCGTGCGCCCGGTCGCCCGCCCATCGCCTCCGACAAGGTGCGCTATGTCGGCGAGATCGTCGCCATGGTCGTGGCGCGCGACCGCATCAGCGCCGAGAATGCCGCTGAGCTGATCACGGTCGATTATGCGGACCTGCCGGCCATCGTCGGCATCGATGCAGCCTTTGCCCCGGATGCACCGGCGATCCACGCCGACGTGCCCGGCAACCTCGCCATCGAGGTCGAGGCCGGCGATGCGCAGGGCTGCCGCGCGGCCCGCGAGCGCGCCGCCCATGTCGTGAGCCTGACCGTCGAGCTGCCGCGCCTCGTGCCCAATGCGATGGAGCCGCGCTCCGCACTCGCGATCTACGACGCCAAGAGCCGCCGCTACACGCTGCACGCCCCTCATCAGGGCGCACCCGAGCTGCGCCGCGACCTGTCGCGCGTGCTCGACGTGGCGGAGGATCGCATCGACATCGTCGCGGAGCATGTCGGGGGGGCCTTCGGCGCGCGTGGGCCAGCCTATCCGGAACATGCATTGCTGCTTGCCGCCGCGCATCGCCTGCGCGGCCCGGTGCGCTGGCAGGGCTCCCGGCTCGAGGGCTTCGTCAGCGACCATCACGGGCGCGGCACGCGCCTGACCGGCACGCTGGCGCTGGATGCGCGTGGCCGCTTCCTGGCGCTTGGCGTGCTCCACGAGGCCGATCTCGGCGCCTGGGTCACGCCGGTCGGCGCCCATATCAATGTCCACAACCCGCTCCAGACACTCACCGGCTGCTATCGCATCCCCGTGGCGCATGGCGCCTTCCGCCTCGCCTTCACCAATGCCGTACCCATCGGCCCCTATCGCGGCGCAGGTCGGCCCGACATCGCCTTTCTCGTCGAGCGGCTGGTTGACGAGGCCGCCCGCATCTCTGGCATCGACCGCGTCGCACTGCGCCGCCGCAACCTCGTGCCGGCCTCGGCCTTCCCGCATGTGACGCCGGTCGGCGTGCGCTATGACAGCGGCGATTATGCCCGCCTGCTGGCCGAGGCGCTTGACCTGTCCGACTGGCAGGGTGCCCGGTCGCGCGCGCGCGATGCGGCCCGGCAGGGTCTCCTGCACGGCATCGGGCTTGCGCTCTTCGTGGAAGTGGCGGGCGGGGGACCGGTCACGCATGACAGCGTGCGCCTGTGCCGGGAACTGACTGCCGATGGTCCCTTCTACGTCATCGAGACGCTCGCCCAGTCCACCGGGCAGTCGCAGGCCGAAGCCCTGATCGCGGTTGCCGCGCAGGCGCTCGACTGCCCCGGTGAGCGCATCGCGCTGCGGCCGGTTGCCCAGGGCCTCGCCGGTGCCGGAGCCTTCGCCTCGCGCACCACGAGCACGGTCGGCGCAGCCCTGCTCGCGGCCTGCAAGGCGATGCGGGAGCGGCTCGAATCTGGCGAGGACGGGGCTCTCGTGACCGAAGGCCGGGCCTTGCCGTCACTGAGCTTTCCCAGCGGCTGCCATGTCGCGGAAGTCCTTGTCGATCCGGCGACCGGCGTCGTGCGCCTGACCCGCTACACGGCGGTGGACGATGTCGGGCACGCGCTGTCGCCCGCCGCAATCGAGGGCCAGATCCATGGCGGCATCGCGCAGGGGATCGGCGGGGCCTTGATGGAGGCCGCCCGCTACGACGCGGACGGGCAACTTCTGACCTCGACCCTGATGGACTATGCGCTACCGCGCGCCGACGACCTCACGCATTACGAAACGCGGCTCGTCGAGATCCCCTCGCCCAATAATCCGCTCGGCGTGAAGGGCGTGGGCGAGGCCGGCACGACGGGCGCCCTCGCGGCTCTCGGAAATGCAGTCAATCACGCCCTCGCCAGGCGGGGCAGGGGGCCTGTCGACATCCCCTTCACGCCCGCAGCGATCTGGCAGGCCCTGCAAGACTGACGAGGCACCGGTCACACCGGCCGGCCCATGCCGGCGTCAGAAAGACCCGCCGGTCGTGAAGCGGTCGCTCCCGCCCCCCGAACTGCTTCCGCCCGAACTGCCTCCGCCAGACGAACGACCGCCGCCTCCACCGCCGCTGCCGCCACCGAGCCACGGCGGCAGTCCGCCACCGCCACCCCCGCCGCCCCAGGGACCGCCGCTCGGCGCACCCCAGCTGTCGCCGGGCATCGGAAACATCGGGCCGGGATTGCGGCGGTCCCGGTGATGACCCTGGCGCAATGTGTCGCGCAGCACGGCGCCCTGGATGGCTCCGGTGATCAGTCCCTTGATGACCTGTCCGAGCAGGCTCTCGTTGCCGAATGTGCTGCCGGGCGCGTCATAGCCCTGCTGTCGGAACGCATCGCGCTCCTTCTCGATCTCCATCCGGCGGCGGGCGAGATCGCGCGCCTGACGGCGGATATCGGTAACTTCCTCTTCCGCACGCGCAATGGCCGCGTCGACCGCCTCGACGCGGCGTACGATCGCCTCGTCCTCGGGTGATTTCGTCTGCGCCGCCTCGCGATAGAGATCGCGGATGTCCTGCCGGGAATCGGCCTCGGCCATCAGTGCGATGGCCGCGGCATAATTGTCGTCGTTGCGATCCGCCTCGTCGGCCTCGTCGAGTTGCGCCAGCCGCCCACGCTGCATGGCGAGTGCCTCTTCCGCCGTCACGAGCGCCGTGCGAGCCCGTGCCAGCACATCCATCGCCTCGCCAGCCCCATGCTCCCGCAGCCCCTCGCTCTCGATCCGGGCCATCTCTTGTTCCTGCAGGGCAATATCGGCCTCGCGCGCCTGGGCATGAGCGGACAGGCGCGCGGGGATTTCCTGCAGCATCGCATAGTTCGCGCGCGCGCCGCTGTAGCCGACAAGCCTTGCGACCATCCGGTCGAAGAACCGGGCAAAGAAGCTGCTATTGTCCTCTGCGGTGCCGAATTTCCGGTTCCACAGATACATGAAGAGCGGATCGTCCTCGTAGGGGCGCCGCTTCTCGGCGAGATCGGCCTGCGCCACCTCGGACTTGCGCCGTGCCTGCTGCGCCACGTCCCTGGCCGTGTCGATGCGCTTGCGCTGCGCCTGCCACGCGACCGACGCGCGCATGCGCGGCTCGGCCGTCTCGCGCGCCGCCTCGAAGGCGTCGAGGGCCTGTTCCAGCGCTTCCGCCCGCCGGTGGCGCTCGCCTTGCGCCGTCTCGACGGCCGCGATCAGCCGGGATCGCTCCTCGCCACGCTCGCGGCGCGCCTCGGACTGGCGGCGGATCATGTCCATCGCCTTGCGTTCGGCGGAATCGAGGACCTGCGCCACATCCTCCCGCTGGAAGATGTCGAGCCTGACGCGCGCCAGTTCCTTGAACAGGCTCGCCCGCTCGCCGCGCAGCCGCGCGGCCTCGTCGCTGGCCGAGCGCAGGGTCGCGTCGAGCTGGCTTTCGCCCGCCCGCACATCGGTGATGGCCTGTTCGATCGATGCCAGCGCCTGGCGTCCGGTGATCATGGCGAACCTTTACCAGCGCGTGATGGTGGCGCCGGGCACGACCGGCATCTGGAACGTGACATCGACCTCGCCGCGCCGCTTCTCGCCGACGAGATTGCGCTGGATCACGCCGTCGTCGCGCTTGTCCTGCGCCACGACGTCATAGACCTGCTGGCTGACCCGCTGGCCCCAGCGCGTGACGGATTCGGTCGTGCCGTCTTCCTCGTTGCGGATGGACTGGGTCATGGGCTGGCCGTCGGGTCCGATGGCCTCGACAATCAGATAATAGTTGCGCCCCCGGTCCGAAGCCTGCCGCGGCGGCAGCCGCCAGACGCCCGACGGCTGGCCGGGCCGGCTATAGACGATGACGCGGTAGTTCTGGGCAAGGCGCGCGCGCAATTCCTCGAGTCCCGCAACGGCAGCCCGTGCGCCCGCCGCGTTGCCGCGCGAAAGTGCCGCCTTGCCATCCGCCAGCAGCTGGTCGCCGCGCTCGCGTCCCGTGGCGGACGCTGCCAGCGCCATCACCTCGCGGTGGCCCGTATCGAGTGCGCGCGGCAAAAGCTGCGTGAGCTCCTGGCTCTGTCGCGCGATTTCCGTCTGCCTCGGGCGCTCATAGCCGAAATACCAGCCGCCGGATGCGAGCCCGATCGCCACGATCAGCGCGGCGACGACCTTCGCATAGAGGCCGCGCCGGACCCAGATCAGCGCCATCGTGCGCTTCAGCCCGAGCGCGGGCGGGGTATAGACGAAGCGGCTCTCCTTGAGCGCCGACACTCCCTGCCGGATCACGTCGTCGGATACCTCGATGCCCTGCCCGTGATAGATGCCGCGCAACCGCGCGATGAGCTCCGCCTCGCGGCGGGTCTCGTCGAGCTCGCGCGCGACGATCGCATCCTGGTGGCGCAGGGTATCGACGACGTCCATCGCGAGCATCAGCTCGTCGAGCGTCTGGCCGGCCGCCCCTTGCCGGGCACCGACCACCGCCGACGAGGTGCCCTGAATGATGGCGCCTCCGCTGCCCGCGCCCGCGCCCATCAGAGCGTCTGGCCTTCCGCGACGAGGCGCGCGATCCGCTTCTTGCCATCCTCGACCGCATCGCGGATCTCGGTGGCATTCTGCGTGGAGAGCTTGCGCATCTCCGCCACGATCCCGATGGAGCGCTCCTGGAAGCCGACCACGCTGTCGACGAGCTTCTTGACGGCATCGGCGCGGATGGTCGGGCCGTAGCCGGCACGCACGGCCGCCTCCTGAACCTTGTCCCCGATCTCGGCCAGCGTCTCGAGGCTCTTCGACATGCCTTCCTTCATGACTTCAAGCGTCTGCGTCGCCTCGTGCAGGCCGAACATGCCCGTGAACGATGCCTTCAGTGCGGTCAGGACGCTGTCATTCGTCGAGAAGAACGATACGGCCTGCGCATAGACGCGCTCCTTTGCATTTGTCGTCTGCATCAGGCGAGCCATGATGACTTCCGACGTGTTGTAGGACACGGTGAGGTTGTCGGAGAGATCCTTGGCGATCTGATAGCGCTTCTCCTCGTCCTGCGTCAGGCGCAGGTGCTCGTCCCGCACGAGTTCGAGCTTGGCGCGCTCGGCCGGCTCGGTGCCGGCGAATCCCGCGACCGCCTCCGACGCGATCTTGAGCCGCGCCTTCTCCGCCTCAAGTTTGCCCTCGGCTGTCTTGAGCACCTCCAGCGCCAGCACTTCAGCCTGCTTCAGCGCGCCGCGGAAGTCCCGGTAGGCGTCGAGGATGATGCCCTCGCGTTCGATCTGGTCCTTGGTGGAGGACGTGACGTCGAGATACTTGGCCTTGATCGAGTCGAAACGGTCGGAGATGTCCCCGCGCGAGATCTTCATCCAGACATTTGTGACGCGCTCGAACACGTCGATCTTCCCGTCGCCGATCTGGTCGACCATCTTCTTGGCGTCGTCACGGATCGAGTTGAAGCTCTCGGCGATCTCCTGGTAGCGATTGCCGATATCCATCGCGAGGGTCTGCTCGCGAACCACCTCGTTGAAGACGGTTGCCTGCCCGAGCGTGCGTGCGATCACCGCGATGCGGTCCTGGTCGAGATCGGAAATCTTCTGCAGGAGCACGTTGATCGGTGCATCCTCGACCTTGGCCGGCTGCAGGCCGAGGTCGCGCAGCGCGCCCATTGCCTTGTCCAGATACTGCATCGGAGTCTTGATGGTGACGGGCGCGCTCGACATTGGGTTCTCCCGGAAAGACTGGCTTTATGTGGACCGTAGCGGGGTGCTGTGCAAGGAGGCGTCGGCGGAGCGACGCCTGGCAAATGGGCCGGATTTCGTCGGTCAGATCTCCGGATCGTCGATGAGGGCGTCGGGCCGGGCCAGCTGCATCAGGGCCTCCCTGTCGCCGATGGTGATCCGGCGCCCGGTGACACCGACATCATAGGCCGCGAGTGCCGCGAAGGAGCGCGACAGGACCTCTGGCGCCATGCCCAGGCGCGAGGCGAGAACCCTCTTGTCGAAGGTCAGTTCCAGCGTGCCCTGTCCGCCCTGCTCCCGTTCGGTCCGAATGACCCAGTTGGCCAGCCGCTCGAGGTTGGAGCGCAGCTTCTGGTTCTTCAGTTCCTTGATCGCATCGCGATAGGCATGGGCAAGCTCGACCGCGATGGCCGTGGCGAAGGCCGGCTCTGCATCGAAGAGCGAGCGCACCATTTCCGACGGCAGCATCAGGATCCGGCTCGGCGAGAGAGTGCGCGCCGACTTCAGGTAAGGCTTGTCGGTCATCACCGCAGCCAGGATGAAGGTCTGGCTGGGGCCCAGGACCGCCACAGTGGTCTCCCGGTCCCGATAGCGGGCGAAGACCTCCACATGCCCCTCGACCACGACATGCAGGAAATCCGCGCGCTCGCTCTCGTGCAGCAGTTCGACCTGGGCAGGGAAGCGCTGCAGGAACGAGGCCCTCAGCAGCGACTCGATCCGTTCCGGGTCGCAGCCTTGGAAAAGCGCGAGGCCCCGCACCTGATCGATCTCTTCAATGCGCATCGCCACTCCCTTGCGCTCCAAATCTAGAGGACGGCACGCGCCTCTCGCAAGCCTGACAAAAATCAAGTCGTGGATTGCATCTCGCGGCAGCGCGATTGACCGTCCCCGCCGACGGCATTGACGACACTCGCGGCTCCGCTTGAATCGTTCGCAGCGCCGCAGACCCTTGATTTAAATCAGTTTGAAGCAGGCCCCCGCCCGCCAGCGTACCCCTGCATCAGGGCCGCGCGACAATCGTCGTGCGTGCGATCGGGAACAGGTCGGGGGTTGCGATGGCAATCGGGGCACAAGGGGCTGCAGGACGGCCCGCAGGCGTGCCGGCTGCAGGCACGTTAACGGGGGGCACGGGGTTCGACAGGAGCGATCAGGGCAAGGCCCTCTGGATGTCGACCTTCGCCTTCACCATCTGCTTCTCCGTCTGGACGATCTTCGCGATCATCGGCATCCAGATCAAGAAGGACCTCGGCCTGACCGAGACGCAGTTCGGCCTGCTTGTCGGCACGCCGATTCTCACCGGATCCCTGATCCGCCTGATCCTCGGCATCTGGTCCGATCAATATGGCGGGCGGGTCGTCTTCACGCTCACCATGTTGAGCGCGGCCCTCATGACGGCCCTCCTTGTCTTCGCCTATGACTACACGACCTTCCTGATCGCGGCGCTCGGCGTCGGCATCGCGGGCGGCTCGTTCTCGGTCGGCGTCGCCTATGTCGTCAAATGGTTCCCCAGGGAGAAGCAGGGCACCGCGCTCGGCATCTTCGGCGCGGGCAATGTCGGCTCGGCCTTGACCAAGTTCGCCGCGCCGACTGTCATGGTCGCCTATGGCTGGCAGACGGTCGCGCTCGTCTGGGCGGCTGCGCTTGCGATCACCGCCGTCCTTTTCTTCGTCTTCACCAAGGACGATCCCGACCTCGCCCGCCGCCGCGCCACCGGTGCGAAGCCCGAGTCGCTCGCGGCGATGATGGAGCCGCTGAAGAACGTCCAGGTCTGGCGCTTCTCGCTCTATTACTTCTTCGTCTTCGGCGCTTTCGTCGCGCTGGCGCTCTGGCTGCCGCGCTATCTCATCGGCGTCTACAAGGTCGACATCACCACCGCCGGTCTGATCGGCGCCATGTATTCGCTGCCGGCCTCGGTCTTCCGGGCCTATGGCGGCCATCTCTCGGACAAGTATGGCGCCCGCCGCGTGATGTACTGGACCTTCATGGTCTGCGTGGCCTGCACCTTCATCCTGTCCTATCCGCCGACCGATTATGTCGTGCAGGGCATGTCCGGCCCGATCGCCTTTTCCACCCGCATGGGTGTCACGGGCTTCATCGTGGTCGCCTTCGTGCTCGGCTTCTTCATGAGCCTGGGCAAGGCGGCGGTGTTCAAGCATATCCCGGTCTATTATCCCGACCGCGTGGGCGCGGTCGGCGGTGTCGTGGGCCTCGTCGGGGGACTTGGCGGCTTCATCCTGCCGATCACCTTCGGCATGCTCAACGACCTGACGGGCATCTGGCAGAGCTGCTTCTGGCTTCTCTTCGCCATCGTCACCGTCTCGCTGATCTGGATGCATGTCGCCGTCCGGCAAATGGAGCGCGACGCTCTCGAAGCCAGCGGCAAGGCCGCTTCGCTCCCCGAACTGCCCGAGATGCAGCCGATCCACGGGCCGTCCCAGGCTGGCGCGCTTTCGGCCAAGGGGGCGATCAGCGACTGGCGGCCCGAGGACCGCGATTTCTGGCAGGCGCAAGGCCGGGCCATTGCGCGGCGCAACCTGTGGATCTCGGTGCCCTGCCTGCTCCTCTCCTTCTCGATCTGGATGGTGTGGTCGGTCGTCGTGGCCAAGCTGCCGAGCGTGGGCTTCGCCTTCTCGAACGAACAGCTCTTCTGGCTCGCGGCCCTGCCGGGCCTGTCGGGTGCGACGCTGCGTATCTTCTACAGCTTCATGCCCGCGATCTTCGGCGGGCGACTCTGGACGACGCTCGCCACCTGGTCGCTGATGCTGCCGGCGCTGGGCATCGGTTTTGCCGTGCAGAACCCGGCCACGCCCTACTGGATCTTCCTCCTCCTTGCGCTGCTCTGCGGCCTTGGCGGCGGCAACTTCGCCTCCTCGATGGCCAATATCTCCTTCTTCTTCCCCAAGGCGGAGAAGGGCAACGCGCTCGCCATCAATGCGGGTCTGGGCAATCTGGGCGTCAGCGTCGTGCAGTTCGTCGTGCCGCTCGCCATCACGGCCGGCGTCTTCGGCGCGCTGGGCGGCAATCCGCAGACCGCGACGGTTGCGGGCGTCACCTCGACGCTCTGGCTGCAGAATGCGGGCTTCGTCTTCGTGCCCTTCATCGCCGCCTCGGCCTTCGCGGCCTGGTTCGGCATGAACGACATCGCCTCGATGAAGGCCTCCTTCGCCGATCAGGCGGTGATCTTCCGCCGCGCCCATAACTGGATCATGTGCTGGCTCTATACCGGCACATTTGGCTCCTTCATCGGCTTCTCGGCAGCCTTCCCGCTCTTGTCGAAGATCCTCTTCCCCGAGGTCAACGCTCTTCAGCTCGCCTTTCTCGGGCCGCTGGTGGGTGCCGTCTCCCGCGCGCTTGCCGGCAAGACCTGCGACCGGATCGGCGGCGGACGCATCACGCTCTGGGTCTTTGTGGCGATGAGCCTCGGCGTCGTCGGCGTCCTCTATGCCATCGGCATGAAGGGCGATCCGACGGCCTTCCCCGTTTTTTTCGGCTCGTTCCTGTTCCTGTTCGCGGCATCGGGCGTGGGCAACGCCTCCACCTTCCAGATGATCCCCGCGATCATGCGCAAGGAAGTCGCGCGTCTCGAAACCGGCATGAGCGCGGCCGAGCGCGTCAGGCAGGCCGAGAAGGAAGCGGCAGCCATCATCGGCTTCACCTCGGCGGTTGCCGCCTATGGCGCCTTCTTCATCCCCAAGAGCTTCGGCACCTCCATCGCCATGACAGGCGGGGCGAGCGCGGCGCTCTACGGCTTCCTCGGCTTCTACCTGAGCTGCATCGCGATCACCTGGTGGGTCTACACCCGCCGCGGCGGCCTGCTCTTCGATATCGAGCGCGGCGCCGGCTCCCCGCCCGCCGCCCCGATGCCGACCCCCGCTGAATGACGATTTCCCTCACCTGAGGCACGCATCATGAGCCACTTTCTCGACCGCATGACATTCTTCAGGAAGGTGACGGAAACCTTCTCGAACGGCCACGGCATCCTCACCGACGAGGACCGCCGCTGGGAGGACGGTTATCGCCAGCGCTGGCAGCACGACAAGATCGTGCGCTCCACCCACGGCGCCAATTGCACCGGCTCCTGCTCCTGGAAGATCTACGTCAAGGGCGGCATCGTCACCTGGGAGACCCAGCAGACGGATTATCCCCGCACGCGCCCCGATCTCCCCAACCATGAGCCGCGCGGCTGCGCGCGCGGCGCGAGCTACAGCTGGTATCTCTATTCCGGCAACCGGGTGAAATACCCCCTCATCCGCGGCCGGCTCCTGCGCCAGTGGCGCAAGGCCCGCGCGCTGCTGACCCCGGTCGCGGCGTGGAAGAGCATCGTCGAGGACAAGGCCAAGCGCGACGATTACACGAGCGTGCGCGGCCATGGCGGCTTCGTCCGCGCGACCTGGGACGAGGCGAACGAGATCATCGCTGCCGCCAACGCCTATACGGCCAAGACCTTCGGCCCCGACCGCATCATCGGCTTCTCGCCAATCCCGGCCATGTCGATGGTCTCCTACGCGGCGGGCTCGCGCTATCTGTCGCTGCTCGGCGGCGTCTGCATGTCGTTCTACGACTGGTATTGCGACCTGCCGCCGGCCTCTCCCCAGACCTGGGGCGAGCAGACCGACGTGCCCGAGAGCGCCGACTGGTACAATGCCGGCTTCCTGATCCTGTGGGGCTCCAATGTCCCCCAGACCCGCACGCCCGACGCGCATTTCTACACGGAAGCGCGCTATCGCGGCGCCAAGAGCGCGGTGATCTGCCCCGATTATTCGGAAGCCTCCAAGTTCGCCGACATCTGGCTGTCGGTGAAGCAGGGCACCGACTCGGCGCTCGCCATGGCCATGGGCCACGTGATCCTCAAGGAATATCACGTCGACCGTACGGTCCCGTATTTCCAGAAATACGTGCGCCAGTACACCGACATGCCGATGCTGGTGAAGCTCGTCAGGCAGGACGGCCGGCTGGTGCCCGACCGCTTCATGCGCGCCTCCGACCTCGACGGCGCCATGGGCGAGGCGAACAACCCGGACTGGAAGACGCTGGCCTATGACGAGACGACGGGCCAGCTCGTCGTGCCGAATGGCTCGGCGGGCTTTCGCTGGGGCGAGAGCGGCAAGTGGAACATCGAGGAAAAGGCCTCAACCGGCGAGGCGACGAAGCTGCGCCTGTCGATGAAGGGTCTGGAGGACAGCTTCGAGCCGGTCGCCTTCCCCTATTTCGGCAATATCCCGCACGAGCACTTCACCCATTCGGGCCACGACTCGGTGCTGGAGCGCAACGTGCCGGTCAAGCGCCTTGCCACGACGGACGGCGAGGTGCTGGTCACGACCGTCCATGACCTGTTCCTCGCCAATTACGGCGTCGATCAAGGCTTCGGCGGTGACAATGTCGCCGGCTCCTTCGACGAGGATGCGCCCTATACCCCGGCCTGGGCCGAGAAGATCACGGGCGTGTCGCGCGACAAGATCATCCAGGTCGCGCGCGAATTCGCGACCAATGCCGAGAAGACCAATGGCCGCTCGATGATCATCATCGGGGCCGCCATGAACCATTGGTACCACGCTGACATGAATTATCGCGGCGTGATCAACATGCTGGTCATGTGCGGTTGCGTCGGCCAGTCGGGCGGCGGCTGGTCGCATTATGTCGGGCAGGAGAAGCTGCGCCCGCAGGCCGGCTGGGCACCGCTCGCCTTCGCGCTGGACTGGGGCCGTCCGCCCCGCCAGCAGAACTCGACCTCGTTCTTCTATCTCCACACCGACCAGTGGCGCTACGAGACGCTGGAGGCGGGCGAGATCCTGTCGCCGACCGCGCCCGCGGGTCCGTGGGACGGCGCCATCATCGACTACAATATCCGCGCCGCCCGCATGGGCTGGCTGCCGGCTTACCCGACACTGACCCAGAACCCGCTCGACATCGCCAGGAAGGCGAAGGCCGCCGGGCTCGAGGTCAAGGACTACGTGCCGCAGGGCCTGAAGTCGGGCGAGTTATCCTTCGCCTGGGAAGACCCCGACGCAGTGCCCAACCAGCCGCGTAACATGTTCGTCTGGCGCTCGAACCTGCTCGGCTCGTCCGGCAAGGGCCACGAATATTTCCTCAAGCACCTGCTCGGCACCTCGCATGGCGTGCTCGGCAAGGATCTGGGCGAGGAAGGCCGCCAGCGCCCGAAGGAGGTGCGCTGGCACGACGAGGCGCCGCGCGGCAAGCTCGACCTGCTGGTCACGCTCGACTTCCGCATGTCGACGACCTGCGTCTACTCGGACATCGTCCTGCCGACCGCCACCTGGTACGAGAAGAACGACCTCAACACCTCCGACATGCATCCCTTCATCCACCCGCTGACCGGCGCGGTGGACCCGGCCTGGGAAGCCCGTTCCGACTGGGAGATCTACAAGGGCATCGCCCGCGCCTTCTCGCAGGTCGCGCCCGAGGTGCTGGGCGTAGAGCAGGACGTGGTCCTGAGCCCCCTCCAGCACGACAGTCCCGGCGAACTGGCGCAGGGGCCTGTCCCGAAGGACTGGAAGAAGGGCGAATGCGAGCCGGTGCCCGGCAAGACCATGCCGGCTGTCACGGTCGTCGAGCGCGACTATCCCAACCTCTATGCCCGCTTCACCGCGCTCGGTCCGCTGATGGACACGATCGGCAACGGCATCAAGGGCATCGCCTGGAAGACGGGCCACGAGGTCCAGCACCTGCGCGAGCTCAATGGCGTCGTTGCTGACGGTCCGACCAAGGGCATGGCCCGCATCGAGACCGACATCGACGCGGCCGAGGTGCTGCTGATGCTGGCGCCCGAAACCAATGGCGAGGTCGCGGTCAGGGCCTGGGAGTCACTGTCCAGGGCGACAGGCCGCGAGCATGCCCATCTCGCGCTCCCCAAGCAGGACGAGAAGATCCGCTTCCGCGATGTCGTCGCCCAGCCGCGCAAGATCATCTCCGCCCCGACCTGGTCGGGCCTCGAAAGCGAGAAGGTCTGTTACAATGCCGGCTACACGAATGTGCACGAACTCATTCCGTGGCGCACGCTGACCGGCCGCCAGCAGCTCTACCAGGACCATCTCTGGATGCGCGCCTTCGGCGAGGGCTTCTGCGTCTATCGCCCGCCGGTCGACCTCAAGACCATCCATCCCGTCAAGGGCCTCAAGCCCAACGGCGAGAAGGAAGTGGTGCTCAACTTCATCACGCCGCACCAGAAATGGGGCATCCATTCGACCTATACCGACAACCTGATGATGCTGACGCTGTCGCGCGGCGGCCCGATCGTCTGGCTCTCGGAAGTCGATGCCCGCAAGGCCGGCATCGTCGATAACGACTGGATCGAGGCCTACAACGCCAACGGGGCGCTCGTCGCCCGCGCGGTTGTCTCCCAGCGCGTCAAGGAGGGCATGGTCATGATGTACCATGCCCAGGAGAAGATCGTGAACGTGCCGGGCTCGAACATCACCGGCCAGCGCGGCGGCATCCACAACTCGGTCACGCGGGCGGTCCTCAAGCCCACCCACATGATCGGCGGCTATGTCCAGCTCGCCTACGGCTTCAACTATTACGGCACGATCGGCACCAATCGCGACGAGTTCGTGATCATCCGCAAGCTCGGCAAGGTCGACTGGCTCGAGGGTCCGCTTGCGGAAGACCGCCGCCCCGCATCCCACAACGCAGTGCTCACCGCGGCCGAGTGACGAGGAGAACGACGATGAAAATCCGCGCTCAGATCGCGATGGTGCTCAATCTCGACAAGTGCATCGGCTGTCACACCTGCTCGGTGACCTGCAAGAACGTATGGACCAGCCGCGAAGGCATGGAATATGCCTGGTTCAACAATGTCGAGACCAAGCCCGGCATCGGCTATCCCAAGGATTGGGAGAACCAGAGCAAGTGGAAGGGAGGTTGGAAGCGCAAGCGCAACGGCTCCATCGAGCCGCGGATCGGCGGAAAGTGGCGGATATTGGCAAGTATATTCGCCAATCCGAATCTTCCTGAGATCGACGATTATTACGAGCCCTTCGACTTCGACTACGAACACCTCCAGAAGGCGCCGGAGCTGGAGGCCTTCCCGACCGCGCGTCCCCGCTCGCAGATCACCGGCGAGCGGATGGAAAAGATCGAGTGGGGGCCGAACTGGGAGGAGATTCTGGGCGGCGAATTCGCCAAGCGCTCTGCGGATGCCAATTTCGAGGGCGTCCAGAAGGAGATGTACGGCCAGTTCGAAAACACCTTCATGATGTATCTGCCGCGGCTGTGCGAGCACTGCCTCAACCCGGCCTGCGTCGCCTCCTGCCCGTCGGGCGCCATCTACAAGCGCGAGGAGGACGGCATCGTCCTCATCGATCAGGACAAGTGCCGGGGTTGGCGCATGTGCGTCTCGGGCTGCCCTTACAAGAAGATCTATTACAACTGGCAGTCGGGTAAGTCCGAGAAGTGCATCATGTGCTACCCGCGCATCGAGGCGGGCCAGCCCACGGTATGTTCGGAAACCTGCGTCGGCCGCATCCGCTATCTCGGCGTGATACTCTACGATGCCGACCGCATCGAGACGGCGGCGTCGGCACCCGACGACAAGGATCTCTACAAGGCCCAGCTCGACGTCTTCCTCGATCCCAACGACCCGGAGGTGGCGCGCCAGGCGATCGAGCAGGGAATTCCTGAATCCTGGCTCGAGGCGGCCCGCAAGTCGCCGGTTTGGAAGATGGCGATGGAGTGGGGCGTCGCCTTCCCGCTGCACCCCGAGTACCGCACCCTGCCGATGGTCTGGTACGTGCCGCCACTCTCGCCGATCACCGCCGCTGCGGAGGCAGGACGGATGGGCACCGACGGCACAATGCCCGACGTGAAGTCGCTGCGCATCCCGCTGCGCTATCTCGCCAACCTTCTGACGGCGGGCGACGAGGCGCCTGTCGCGGCCGGCCTCGAACGGATGTTGGCTATGCGCACCTACATGCGCGCCAAGACTGTCGACGGCGTTATCGACGAGACGATCGCGAAGAAG
>JBIPLL010000555.1:0-2558 GCA_044368425.1 Beijerinckiaceae bacterium | reverse complement strand
CGCAAGCCTGATGGCTCTGTGATGTTCTCGAAGACACCGTTTCGATTACGGAAGAGTTGATCGCTGTGTTCCAGCTTTTCAGTCTTCACCATTGGGAAGGCCGCTCCCTGACAAAAATAGAGATCGGGCCAGTCGTCGCGATCATGATCAATCCACGCGAGACCAGATCCCATAAACAGGTGCAAATGTCGCTCAGGCGTCAGCGGGGAGTAATGCTGAAAACTTAGTTTGACGTCACTGGTCGCGTCGATGAATCGCGGTTTGTCATCTTGCGCGAGGGCCGGGTAACACGTCAGAAGGCAGCCAAGCAGAACCGCGTGCATTGGTAAGCCGCAGGAGAAACACGGGAACAGATGGAGCAGGAGCTTTGGTGGCGACATGTGGCCATCTTGAAAAGAGAGCGGAGCCATGAACTGAGCAACCATGCAGGCTGGATTCCTTGAGACTGAAGTTGCCCGAATAGTAGCCGCTCCCGCGTCAAATCCGTAGCCCGCCGCCAATTCGAGTTTGCGAGGGGTGCAGTCGCGGATTTCGGTGGAATGGCTTATGCGGCATTCCAGTAGGTTTTCCAGAGATCGCTGTACATGATGGAGCAAAGCCCCGCCATTCGGTTGACACGGCGGACTTTCCATCGGGCTCCCGTTTGTTTCAGGCGGCGACCGATCAGGTTTTTGCAGGCACCTTCGATCTGGCCACTTCCGATCGATCGACCTTCCAAAAGGCGAACAGCATAGTGCATATGATGGCTGTGATTTGCGAAGTAGGCGGAAAGTGCCGCAAGGCTCGCACGCTTCTTTGGAGATCGAACTTGTTTCATCGTTTCGGCAATCTGACGCTGCAGTTCAGGCTCGCCTTTCGCAAGCATCGCAATGCGACCGGCATCCAGCCATTGTGCTGCTTCCGTTGTGCCTTCGCCAAACGTGGCCCGTGCTGACTCCGCAATATGTTCTACTGCGTGGAAGATATCCAGCATGCCTTCGGCTGCAGGCAGATGATTCAATTGTTCTTCCCAGATCCATTTCGCGCCGTCGGCAAGCAGGGTAATGTTTGATGTGTCCAGAATCCCGAGTCTTCGACACCATTGAGACCACCGACTTCCGAAGCGATCACTGGCTTCAATCGCGGCGAAGGCGACTCGCACTTTGGGAACCGGCAATGTTCGTGTCGCCCACTCTTCAACCGTCGCTGTTTTACCCAGTTCCCGCTTCGAAAAAATCGCCAGTTTCGTTTCTCGCCAGCCTTCTGTCGTGTTTACGCTCGTTCCGTCGGTCGTGAATTCAACCTCGCCATCAGACTCGCGGAACTCACGACACGCTTCCGGATCAGAGTTCTGCCACGCATTCATCGCGGCTCCGCGACGCTGAGAAATCTCACGAATGGCGGTGTCACCGATCTTCAGCCCGCAGAACTCTTCCAGCCGATCCGACGACACATCGTACGACCAGCTTGCCGCCGCAAGACACACCAGCCGTTCTGCTTCTACGCTGTAACGGCTGTGAATTCCAAGACGCAAATCTGCCGCGAAGCCACCGTCACCGCAAGCGACACAGCGGAAGTAAACTCGGGACAGACAGACTTCTCCGGATGACGTCATCAAGACACGCGACTTGCGTCCATGATGCGACTTCGTTCGTCCACACAAACAGGCTCGGCTCACTTCACTTTTTTTTCGATTGCACGCGCTTGCAAGTCAAGCGATGTTTGCAGTGTCTGCTGAATCAGCTTGCGTCCCTGAATCAGCGCGAGCCTTTCCGCCACAGCGAGGACCGTGCCATCCTTCGCATCATCACACGCTTTGTTGAGTGATCTAAAATTCAGGATCGCCTGTTCGGCAATGAGTCGCTCTTCCGCTGTCAGCTTTTCAAGATCCATTGTGTTGCCTCCGTGTCTTTTAGAACCAGAAGTCACCACAATAACCTAAACTACCCATTCGCGCAATCGTTCGCGACTACACCCCCCGTCTTCCATGCCCCGTCGCCGGGAGAACGCGGAGCCCTGACCTGGTGTGACGAGTGAGGCGGCGCTATCGCTCCGGAATTCCAGCTCTGGTCGTCCCGCAACTCCTCGCCAATCCCGTTTCGCGGGTGTTGTATCTGACGGTAAAGCTGGCGGCAGTCCGAACCGTGAATTTTCAGGAGACTTTCAAGTCCAGGTTGAGTAAGTACGCTCGACCTGCATTGGGTGTGTTTTCGGTTCGAATTCGGATGAAGTAGACTCCCGGCGGAAGGCCATTCAGTTTAATCTCATCGGGTCGCGGTCCCAAACTCCCAGCGGAAGAGACGAGCCTGCCGTTCGAGTCATACAGTGTGGAAAGGCCATGGGGACACAGCATTTTGTTGAAAGGCCATGGGGACACAGCATTTTGTTGATGTCTAGATGGACACATGCGACAAAAGTCTGTCGCGTGAAATCACAGCCTGATCACCGACGCGGAATTTTTTGCTCAGAGCAAAGGTGAGACGTCACGAGGACACGACGCCACAAGGAAACAGCGTTTTGTTGACACATGGGGCGGCAGTGATATAACACACGCCCTGGTTATGCTGAAGTCGATCGTT
>JBIPLL010000040.1:0-10885 GCA_044368425.1 Beijerinckiaceae bacterium | reverse complement strand
CGAAGGGGCCGTTTTCAGCTGGCCGGCTTCAGCGGGAGCTGTCCTGGATTTTCTGCCAGAGCGTCATGTCGCTCTCGTAGTTCTTCTCCCAGCGGGCCCAGTCCATGTCGTAGCGCTGGGCAATCGGCTTGTACCAGGGCTCCTTGGTGACGGCGCGGGTATCGGGCACGCCCGAGAGCGTGGTGGCGCTGCCATAGGCTTCCTGCAGCGCGATTGTGTCTTCCTCGCTCATCAGCCAGTTCTGCATCAGCCGCGCCGCATGGGGATGGGGCGCATGCTTGGAAATCGCCTGCCAGCTATTGCCGAATTCCGGCGTCGGCGTGGGCCGCACCCAGCGGATCGGCGCGCCCTGCTGCCACTTGGTGACGGCGATCGCCTCCCACAGCCAGAACACGAAGTCCCGCTCGCCAGCCACGATCCGGTCGAGTGCGATCGGATTGTCGCTGTAGATCAGGGGCTTCTGCGCGGCGACCGCCTTCAGGAAGGGCTCGCCATATTCCGCCTTGAACTTCTCGTCGAGGAACATGTGAACGGCGGCATAGCAGGTGCCGCACTTGCGCTTGACGATGGCGAAGCGGCCCTTGAAGCGCGGGTCCAGCACGCCCTTCCAGCTGCTTTCGAGGATCTTGGCCTCTTCAGGCGTCACCTTGTTGGTATTGTAGACGATGGCGATATCGGTCGTGTAAGGCGCGAAGGCATGATCGCCGACCTTGAAGGCATCCGGGATGCGGTCGAAGGTCGGCACCTTCCAGCTCGCGATATGGCCGCGCTCGATCAGGTCGCGCATCAGCGGCAGGTCGCTCAGCAGCAGCAGGTCGGCGATATGCTGCTTGGCTTCCGTCTCCTGCATGAAGCGCTGATATTGCTGCGGCCCGGTAATGCGCAGGAGCTGCACCTCGATGCCGGGATATCGCTTCGAGAACTTGTTCACGAGCTGCTGCATCGGCTCGATGGGGGCAGCCTCGTACCAGACGATCTGCCCTTCCTTCTTGGCAAGCTCGTAGAGCTTCGCCTCGTCGGTCGGCGCGGGATAGGTCTGGGCGAGTGCCGCAGGCGCCACAACGGGGCCGGCGACGCCAAGCCCCAGCGCGAGCGCCGCTGCGGCGAGCATGGCCCGCAGCGCACGAGCCGGGCGGACGGACGGTCGGGAAACAGTGAAATGCGCAAGTGCCATGCAATGGCCTCCCCTTGCCTGCGCCAAGGCGTTCTCCCGCCATGGCTCGAGGGACCGGGCTTTGCTCCCGGTCGTCGGACGTTCCCTCGCGAGCCTCTGCGGGCTCTTTTTCGATTGGACGAAAGACTAGGAGAAAGAGACCGATGCTACAAAGACTGACGAAGCATGCGATTGATGCCTCGGCGGCATGAAGAGCAGGCGCTCCCGCCGCCGGGCGCCTCACTTGCGCATGAAGTGGATGGCTCCTGACCCGACTTCTTCCACGCGGATGATGCGGCTCTCGGCCATGAGCCGGTGCAGATGCGCCAGCGTCTCGGCAAGCGCCAGCCGGCCATGTCCCTGCGCGACGGCGCGTTCGAACAGGATGCCGGCCACGCTCCATGCCGTGCGGGGCCCGGTCAGCGCCTCCGCGACCCGGTCGAGCCGTTCGGCATGATGCGCCCGCAACTGGGCAAGCCGCTCCGGCAGCCCGCGGAACGGCTCGCCATGCGAGGGCAGGACGAGACAATTCTCGTCGATATGGGCAAAGCGCGCGAAGGACGCGAGATAATCGCCCAGCGGGTCGGCTTCCGGCTCCCAGGCAAAGACGCCGACGACCGGCGTGATACGCGGCAGGATCTGGTCCCCGGCGATGAGGATCTGGTCGCCTGCGCAATGGAAGGATGCATGCGTATCCGCATGGCCGCCGGTCACGATCACCCGCCAGTCGCGCTCCCCGATGCCCAGCGTGGCATTGTCGCGCAGGCGCACGAAGGACGGCGGCTGCGGACCCAGCATGCGCATCACCTCGCCGCGCTGCTCCGACATCTCCGTCACGAGTTCGGGCGGGCAGCCATGCTGAATCAGAAAAGAGCGCTGCCCCATCGGCGCGTGATCGCGCTGCAGATGACGCAGATGCGCGCTCTGCCACTCGCCAAGCGTGGCGTGGAACGGGATCCCGAGCCGTCCCGTGAACCAGCCGGCCAGGCCCACATGGTCAAGATGGCCATGCGTCGCCACAAGCTTGCGCGGGGGCCTGCCCTCGAGCGGCCCGGCGAGCAGGCTTTCCCAGATTGCCCGTGCCTGCGTCGTGTCCGGGCCGCAATCGACAGCGGCCCAGCCGCCTTCGTCGTCGTCCGACAGCCAGATATTGACATGGTTGAGCCGCAGCGGCAGCGGCAGCCGCACCCAGTGCAATCCCGGCGCAACCTGCGTCATCTCGCCCGGTGCCGGCACTGGCAGCGGCGCTGGCTCGATTGCCGCCGGCCCCCGCATCAGGGCGCGAGCACGAAGCGCGGCAGCACGGCCCCGTCGGGCATGGTCGCATGGACGAGCCGGACACGGCGACCGATCCAGCTTCCCTCCGGCGTCTCGCCCTCCAGATTGCTCATCATGATCGGGCCCTCGTCGAGCCGGACCGCGATCACGTTGTAGGGCGCTGGATAGGCCGGGAGATATTGCCGGTGGAAGATGACCCAGCTCAGGATCTCGCCGCCGCCCTGCGCAGGCACCCACTCCGCCTCTTCCGAAAGGCATTCCGCGCAGAGCGGCCCCGGCGGATAGCGGAACGTGCCACAAGAGCCGCAGCGTTGCAGGCTGAAGCGATGCTGGCGGATGCTCTCCCACATCGGGCCGTCATGATGGCCCCTCACGGGCTTGGGCGTGGCGGCGGGGGCGGGCGGGTTCGGGCTGACGGTCTCGCTCATCGCTGCCTCACCGGCCATAGATGATCGACATGGCCTTGCCGGCCACGTCGGAGGAATAATGGACGAAGCGGCAATCGGGCACCTGTCTCTCGCCGCAGCCGCCGCGCAACTGCCGCACCGCCTCGATCTGGTGGTTCCAGCCCTGCATGTAGCTCTCGGAGAGGTGCCCCCCGCCGGTATTCACCGGCACCTTGCCTCCCGGCCCGATGCCCCTGTCGCGCAGCAGTTTCGGATAGTCGCCGGGATCGCAATAGCCATAGCCCTCGAGGGCCAGCGGCACATGGACCGAGAAGCTGTCATAGATCTGCACCGCGCCGATGTCCTGCGGGCCGATCCCGGCGCCGTCGAAGCTCTGGCGGGCGGCTGCGCGCTGGGCGGGGAGATAATAGTCGATCAGCCGCGGCTCGAGGCTGGTTGCACCCCGGTTCATGTCCGACCGGCCGATGGCCTCGATATAGACCGGGTGCGGACTGATGCGGCGCGCGCGTTCCGCCTCCGCGATGATCAGCGCCACGCCGCCATCATTGATCAGGCAGTAATCAAACAGGTGCAGGGGCTCGCAGACATAGGCCGAGGCGAGATAATCGGCGATGCTGATGGGCTTGCGCATGATCGCATCGGGATTGAGCGCCGCCCATGCCCGCTCCGCCACCGCGACGGCGCCCAGATCGGCTTCCGTATAGCCCCGCTCATGGGCATAGCGTCGCATCATCATGGCATAGAGCCCGCCCTGCGAGGTCATCCCCCAGGGCGCGTGATAGACATAGGAGAGGAACGAGCCGCCGCCCATCGCCTCCGGCCCGCCATATTGGGTGCCGGCCGAGCGCTGGTTATTGCCGTAGACGAGCGCGATCACGTCGGCAAAGCCGGCCTCGATCGCCATGACGGCCTGGATGACGCTCTGCACGGCATCGACCTGCCCGCCCCAGCGCACGTCGAGGCCAAGCACCTCCCCCATGCGCTCATAGGCGGTCGTCGGGCCGACGATCAGGCCGTTGACGTCGCTCTTCGGGATGCCGGCATCGGCCAGCGCGGTGCGAAAGGCGCGCGCGCCATAGCCGGTGGAATCGGCCGGCTTCTCGCCGTTGCGCGTGCGGACCCAGTCGCCGGCCCAGTCGGTATGCCCGATGCCGACGATGGCGGCGGTCCGCCGGTGGCGGGCTTCAACCATGGAACAGATCTCACTTCATCGATTGCGGAAGATAGAGGGCCAGCCCCGGGAACAGGCACAGGATCAACAGCATGATGAAGCTGGCGATCACATAGGGCGTGATGCCCCGGAACACGTCCTCAAGCCGCAGCAGGTTGCCCGCCGCACCCTTCACGACGAAGCAGTTGATGCCAACGGGCGGCGTGATCAGCCCGAGTTCAGCCAGCACCACGACATAGACGCCGAACCAGATCGTGTCGAAGCCGAGCTTGCGCATCACGGGCTCGACCACGGGCAGGGTCACGGCCAGCATCGCGGGCGCGTCCATGATCATGCCGAGCACGACGAAGACACCCGTTACCAGCAGCACGATCACCCAGCGATTGACGTCGAGATTGGTCAGCGTGGTGCCGATCAGGTCGGACAGACCGCTGAAGGCCAGGAACCGCGAGAAGATCAGCGCGCTGATGATGATCGCGAAGATCATGCAGGTGGTCTGCACGGTCTCGACCAGGATGCGCGGCAATTCGAGGGCCCGAATGCTGCGCTGGCGATAGACCGCCATCACGAAGGTGACGACCGCGCCGATGGCCCCGCCCTCCGTTGGCGTGAACACGCCGAAGAAGAGCCCGCCCACAATGGTTGCAATGACGAGCGCGAGTGGTCCCACGAGCCGAAGCGACCAGAGCCGCTCGCTCCAGCTGTAGGTCTCGAGCGTGCGCGGTGCCAGATGCGGCTTCATCTTCACGGTGACCAGTGTCACGAGGCAGATCAGCACCGTGAAGACGAGGCCGGGAAAGATACCGGCGAGCAGCAGCTTGCCGATGCTGGCATCGGTCAGGATGCAATAGACAACCATCAGCGTGCTGGGCGGGATCAGCACCGCCAGCGTGCCAGAGATGGCGATGGAGGCGGAGGCCAGCGACTTGTCGTAGCCGTGCTTCAGCATCTCGGGCAGCGCGAGCTTCGTGAACAGCACGGCCGTGCCGACGCTCGATCCGGCAGCCGCGCCGAAGGCGGCCGATGCGCCCGTCGTCGCGATGGCGAGGCCGCCCGGCAGCCGCCCGAGCCATTTCACCGCCGCCTCGAACAAGTCCTCCCCGAGCCGCGCCTTCATGGCGAAATAGCCCATGAGCAGGAACATCGGGATGACGCTGAAATGGAAGCTGGCCGTGGTGGCATAGAACACGGTGCTGAGCGTCGAGGTCGCGCCCATAACGCCTGCCAGCGTGGCAAGGCCGACCGTTCCGACGACGCCGAGCGCTACCATCACGTTGATGCCGGACAGGATCGCGACGAACAGGACGACGATGCCCACAAGGCCGATCGTGATCTCATCCATGATAGGCTCCCTCGTCCACGGGCGCGGCATGGCCGTGGCCGTCCGGCGGATCATCCTCGACGAAGGCGACCTTGATCAGGTCGAGCAGGAACTGGAAGGACAGCAGGCCCGCGCCGAGCGCGATCGACATCTTGGAGGGCCAGATCGGGAAGCGGATCACGCCCCAGGCGCTTTCCCCGATCCGTAGCGAGCGCGACGCATATCCGAATGTCGCCCAGGCGACCCAGGCCGTAAAGCCGCAGCCGACAGCCAGCGTGGCCAGCAAGAGTGCGCGACGCGCCTGCGGACCCAGCATGTCCGAGATCATGGTCACGCGAATATGGCCCCGCTGCATCTGCGTATAGGCCATCGGCAGCATGATGATGATCGGCATTGCCGCCTCGGTGATCTCCAGCGTCCCGGTGATGGGGAAGTTGAAGAGCTTGCGGGTCAGCGCATTGGTGTTGACGAGCCACATCAGGGTGAAGAGCGCCACACCCGCCAACATGGCAATGCCGGTGAGCAGGTGCCCATAGGCACGGTAGAATGTCATGAAACCGGAGCGCATGGCCCGTCCGAAGGTGAGGCGCGCCTGGCCTTGGGCCAGAACCCGCCGGAAAAGGGGAGAGGCGGCGCGTGCGACGTCGCACCCGGTCAACAGGGGAGCAGCAAGCGGCCGGGCATTGCTGCGCCCGGCCGCAGGACCTCAGAAGCTCAGCGCCTTGACGATGTCGTCGGTGGGCAGGCCGGCCGCCTTGGCGCGCTTCACCCACTCGTTCTGCACCGCCTTGATGCCGGGATCCTTCGAGACAACCGCCGAAAACTGGTCGAGCGGGAAGGACAGCACCTCGACCTTGCCCGAGTCCTTCCACTTCTTGCGGACGGCATTCTCCGCCTTCTGCATTTCGGTGCAGTACTGGATCAGGTATTCGCGACCGATGCTTTCAAGCTCAACCTGCAGCTCCTTGGGGAGCTTGTTGAACTTGTCGATGTTCATCGCGATGAGATGGCCCCAGGACGCGCCGAGCGGCAGCTCGATATAGTACTTGGCGATCTCGTCATATTTCCAGCCGGCCGCCAGCGTCGGGCCGACCGGGCTGCAATCGATGATCTTGCGCTCCAGCGCCTCATAGGTTTCCGGCGTGCCCATCGAGACGGGAACACCGCCCAGCGCCTTGATCAGCGCAGGCAACGCGAAGCCGTAGGAACGGACGCGCAGGCCCTTGAAGTCCTCGACGCTGCGCACCGGCTTGTTGCAGATCATGCCATAGGCCTCGAGCGGGCGAAGGCCGATGAGCTTGAGCTTGTACTTGGACAGTTCCTGCGAGAACTGCGGATAGGTCTGGTTCCAGACCTGCATCAGCAGCCCGAGCTCGATGGAGGAATTGGGCTGCGGCCAGAAATAGCTGATCGCGTTGTTGATCAGGAGCTGGTCCGGGAAATAGGGCGTGACCACGTCGCCGAGATCGCCCACGCCGTTCTCAAGCGCTGTCGGGATCTCGTTGATGCCCGCGACGCTGCCGCCCCAATGGATGCGGATCTTGTGCTTGCCGCCGGTGCGCCGGTCGAGCTCGTTGGCGAACCATTGCGTGGTCACGGCCTGCGGGTCGCCTGCGCCTTGCGGCTTGTAGGTCACCCAGTTCAGCGTCTCGGCGCGCGCTGCGTCGATCGCCGGCAGGCCGAGGCCTGTCATTCCGATGAAACCGGCAATTGCGCCGGCAACCATGCGAAGTCTCATGCGCTTCCTCCTGGCATGGGCCTCTCTGCGGGGGCCTTTCGTTCGAGATTAGCCTTTCGGACGAAAAACAAAACGACATAAGGGGCATACCAGCAATAGAATGGCGGCATACGAACCGCCCTTGCCGGCATGCCGGACCTGCATGTCATCCGCCGAAAAAGCGCTCCGGCAGACCGTGAACGCCCGGCTGCGTCGTGAAGACGGCGCCGGACAAGGGAAAGGCCGCGACCTCTTCGTCGGTCAGGCCCAGCCGCATGCTCGTGATGAAGAGGGTGCCGAGATCCACCCCGACAAAGGCGAGGCTCGTCGGCTTCAGGGCGGGCACGCCGACGGCCTGCACAAGTCGCCCGCGCGGATCGTAGCGTGCGACCCGCCCGGCCCCGACCTCCGCCACCCAGACGCAGCCTTCGGCATCGACGCAGATGCCGTCGGGCCTGCCGCCCCCGGCGGCGGCATGATCGATGAAGATCTCGCGAGGCCCGACCGCACCTGTCGCGGTGTCGAAGGCGTAGCGATAGATCTGCCCCGGCCGTGAATCGGCGAAATAGAGCGTGGTGCCGTCCGGGCTCCAGGCGATGCCGTTCGACATGGTCACGCCCGTGTCAATGCGATGCAGGGAGAGATCGGGGTCGAGCCGGTAGAGCGAGCCGGCTCCCGGCGTCACCTTCGGGCAGAACGTGCCGAACCAGAAGCGTCCGGCCGGATCGACGCACCCGTCATTGATCCGCTCGCGTCCGAAATCGATGGGAAGCTCCACGTCGCGCCAGTCGCCGCCGGGGCGGTCGCAGAGCGAAAGCCCGTTGCGCCAGGCCATGAGCCAGCCGCCACCGGCCCGGAGCGCGAGCGCACCCGGCAGGCGCGGCAGGGACTGGTCCTGTCCTTTGCCATCGAGCCTGTGCCGGTGCAGCACGCGGTTCACGACATCGAACCAGATGATCTCGCCCGTCGCGCTGCTCCAGATCGGGCCTTCGGCGAGCCCGTCGAGCGTGTCGCCGAAGCGCGCGGCGCAGATGTCCGGCGTTGCGCTCATGTCGCGTCGACCGGCCGGAACTTCAGCAGGGTCACCTCGGGCGTGGCGGGCTCGAACACGGCTTCCACGCGCTGTCCGACACGGGCGAGAGACTGGTCTCCGACAAGATTGGAATAGACCTTCACGCCCTCGTCGAGTTCCACCAGCACGACGCCATATGGCACCTCCGCACGAAAACCCTCGAAATAGACCTGATGGAACCGGCAGGCGGACCAGACCGTGCCCTTGCCCGACATGCGGGTCCAGGCCGTGCGCTCGCTGCCGCAGGAGGGGCACAGCCGGTAGGGCGTGTAGCGCAACTTGCCGCAATCCTCGCAGCGCGGCAGCTTTAGCTGGCCCTCGCGCAGGCCGTCCCAATAGGGCCGGTTGCGCTCGTCGATCTGGGGCAGGGGCTTGGAATAGGTCATCGCGGCTGCGTCCCGTAGATGATCGAGGAGACGATGGGCGAGCCCAGGATGAACTGCACGTGCTGCGCGCCCGCGACCTGCCGCGCGCCGCATTCGCCGCGCAACTGGCGCACCGCTTCCACGTTCAGGGCCCAGCCCTGCATGTAGCTGTCGGAGAGATGCCCGCCCGAGGTGTTGGTGGGATGGCGCCCGCCCAGCCGCAGGTGCCCCTCCGCGACGAAGGGGCCGCCTTCGCCCGGCTTGCAGAAGCCGAAACCTTCGAGACTGAAAAGTACGGTGGGCGAGAAATTGTCGTAGATCATCAGCGCCGACATGTCGTCGCGCCCGACGCCGGCCATGGCATAGACCTCGTCGGCCACCCGGTTCATCGGATCGCACCAGAAATCCTCCGGCGGCATGTTGACGTCCGACAGGGCCGAGGCCTGCGCAAAGCCGCGCAGATAGACCGGCGGCTTTGCCATGTCGCGGGCGCGCTCCGCGCTCGTCAGGATCATGGCGACCCCGCCATCATTGATCAGGCAATAATCGAACAGGTGCAGCGGCTCCGCGACGAAGCGCGAGTTCTGGTGGTCCTCGACGGTGATCGGCTCGCGCATCACGGCATCGGGATTGAGCACCGCATGCTGGCGGAACGCGACCGCGATCTCGCCAAGCTGGCGGCTCGTCGTGCCATAGAGATGCGCATGGCGCGTGAACATCATGGCATGGGCCGCGCCCGGCGAGGTCATGCCATAGGGAAACCATTGCGCGCCGCCCGCCCCGCCATAGCGGTCGGCCTCGCCGCCATATTTCGAGCCGGCCGTGCGGCCGTTATTCCCGTAGACGAGTGCGATCACGTCGGCCTGCCCGGCCGCGATGGCGAGCGCCGCCATCTGGATGGTCGAGCCCGACATGCGCCCCTGTCCCGGCGTGATCTGCACATAGCGGGGATCGAGCCCCGTCATGGCGCAGAACACCTGATAGTCGGGAATGCGGCTCACGATCAGCCCGTCAATGTCGGCGCGTGTCAGGCCGGCATCGGCGAGCGCGGCATCCATGGCCGCGATGCCCAGATCCTCCGGTCCGAAGCCCGACAGCTTGCCGAATTTCGTCGTGCCGACGCCGGCAACGGCCACCTTCCCGGCAAGGTCGCGGCTGGTCATGCGCTTGCTCCCCCGCCCGAGGCTCGACGCAGGGGACGCGGGGCCGAAGACGGATCATGCGCCTCGCGGTCCCAGGCCGTTGGGCCGAGCCCGCCGCTGGTGATCTTGTATTTCTCGATCTTGCTCGTTGGCGATCGCGGCAGCGCCGTCACGAATTCGAGGTAGCGCGGCAGCATGAAGGCCGGCATCCGCCCCTTGAGCCACTCCATCAGCGCGGCCGGTTCCAGCACCTCGCCCTCCTTGAGGACCGCAACGACGCGCACGTCGTCCTCGCCCTGCGGGGCGGGATGGGGCACGGCGGCGCATTCGGAAATGGCGGGATGGGCGCCGACATAATGCTCGACGTCCCAGGAGGAGATGTTCTCGCCCCGGCGCCGGATGCGCTCTTTCACGCGGTCGACGAAGTAGAAATAGCCCTCCTCGTCCTCCCGCGCGATGTCGCCGGTATGGAACCAGAGATTGCGCCAGGCGCGGATCGTGTCGGCGGGCTTGTCGAGATACCCCTGCATCATGATGAAGGGCAGCTTCGGACGCAGCACGATCTCGCCGGGCTGCCCAAGCGGCACCGGCATGTCGAACTCGTCGACCAGCCGTACCTCGAAATCGTCATGGATGCGGCCTGTCGAGCCCTCCTTGCGGGCGGGATAGTCGGTGAACATCACGAGGCCCGTCTCGGTCATGCCATAGGCCTCGACAAACCGGACGCCGAAACGCTCCTCGAATTCGGGATCATGATGGGCGTTGTACATGCAGCGCAGGCGATGGCCCCGGTCGAAGGGGCCAGGCGGCTGCGCCTTCAGGATCGGCGGGATCGTGAAGATCGTGTGCCCGACCGTCGCGCCGCATTCGGCGGCCTGCTCGAAGAAGCGCGAGCCGCTGAACCTTTCGGCGATGACGACATGTGCCCCGACCATCAGGGCCGGCAGCACGCCCAGCCGGCTCGCAAGCCCGTGGAACAGCGGCAGGGGCGTGAACAGGACGTCGTCGCGCGTGAGTCCGACGGCGCGCAGGAACACGCAGGCGGAGGAGAAGAACTGCGCGTTCGAGATCAGCACGCCCTTGGACGGTCCCGTCGTCCCGGACGTGTACATGACCGAATGGATGTCGCGATAGGTCGCGGTCTCCTCCGGCTCGTCGCCCTCTGCCAGCATCAGGGCCTCGAACGGCATCACCTGCAACCCGTCCGGGAGGCGCGGCAGGTCATGCATGTCGCCGACCACCGCGACCCATTCGAGGCA
>JBIPLL010000065.1:0-9248 GCA_044368425.1 Beijerinckiaceae bacterium | reverse complement strand
ATCGAGATAGGTGAGACGGTCGGGCAGATTGGCGACGATGCGCGGGAAGTTCCGGCGCGACTCGCCGACAACCCGCTCCAGCTCCTCGCGCCGATAGGGGCGGAAGCGGTCTTCGTAGCAATGCCTGCACTTGCGGTGGCAGGCCCAGCTCATCACGTAGTAGATCGATTCCATTCCGGCGCCCTCGCGACGACACTTGCATGTTTCTCTGTCTTCGGTCGGGCAAGGTCGGGCGTTACAGCTCATCAATCAGCCGAGACGTCGCAGGGGGAGCCCATCACGGGGAAGTGAGTTTCACGCCGTGGTGTCCGAGGCTGTAACAACGGCGAGCCTTTGCGCGAATGACAGGATGGAACGTGCGGGAACCGAAGCAGGAACCCAAGCCCTTGAATGACGAGGAGTGGAGCCGCCTGATGCGCCTCGCGCTCGATGGCGATCAGATCGCCTACAAGACGCTGCTGTCGGGCATCACCCCGCAGGTGCGAATGCACGCGCGGCGCGTTCTCGCGCGCTCGGGACGTGGGCAGGCCGAGATCGAGGATATCGTGCAGGAAACCCTGCTGGCCGTGCATCTGAAGCGGGGGAGCTGGGATCGAACGATGCCGTTCACGCCGTGGCTCAATGCCATAGCGCGCTACAAGACGATCGACATGCTTCGGCGGATCGGCGCGCGAGGCGAGATCGAGCTTGACGGGATCGAGGACATCATTGCCGCTCCCGAGGAGAGCGGCGACTACCAGCTCGATGCGCAGCGGATGCTGGCCGCGCTCGACGGTCGACAGAGACAGATCGTGGAGCAGGTATCGCTGGCCGGCCGCAGCGCGTCGGATGTGGGCCGGCAGCTTGGCATGAGCGAGGGAGCCGTGAGGGTGGCGCTTCACCGTGCGCTCAAGAGCCTCGCCCAAACCTTCAAGGTGAGAAGCGATGCGGACTGACGATGTGATCAATCTGCTGGTTCAGGATCTGCCGACGCCCGCGCCCGATGCCCGCGGAATGCTGCGGCGCTGGCTACCGCTTGCGGCACTTGTCGCCGGCGGCAGTTTCCTTGCCTTGATGGGCGTGCGCGCCGACCTTGCGGCGGAGGGTCTCGGGCCGACAGCGATGAAGCTCGGCCTTGGAGCCTTGCTGGCGATCACCGCGGCGGCTGGCGCTGTCAGGCTGAGCCGGCCGGAAGCGACGACAGCGTCGGCGGCCAAGTGGCTGATCGCGTTTGGCTTGCTCCTTGCCGTCATCGTCACGGCCAATCTGGCGAGCGAGGGCCTCGACGGGTTTGCCGTCCGGCTCTTCGGCAAGAGCGTCCTGTCCTGCCTGACGCTCATCCCCATGCTTGCAGCCGTGCCGCTCATCGCCACGCTTCTGGCGCTTCGCCATGGTGCGACCACGGCGCCCGCCGCTGCCGGCGCCCTTGCGGGCCTGGCCGCAGCGGGTCTCGCCATCGTCGCCTATGGCCTGTTCTGCACGGAGGACAGCCCGTTATTCGTGGCGACCTGGTACACGGTCGCTGCGGGGCTTGCCGGCCTGGCTGGCGCCATTCTGGGCCGGGTCATGCTGCGCTGGTGACCGGCGCGGATCTTTTCATGCATCACCACAAGAGGAAGGCTCCATGAGGGCTCGGCTGGGCGTGATCGGCGGATCGGGACTTTACGACCTGCCGGGTCTGGAGGACCGCAGCGAGCGGGCCGTCTCGACCCCATGGGGCGAACCGTCGGCCCGGCTGCGTTTCGGGCGGATCGGCGGGACCGAGCTGGTCTTTCTGCCGCGTCACGGCGACGGGCATCGCATGGCGCCGGGCGGCATCAACTACCGCGCCAATATCGATGCGCTGAAACGGTCCGGCGTCACGGATATCGTAAGCTTCTCCGCCGTTGGCTCCTACAGGGAAGATCTGCCGCCGGGCGCCTTCGTGATCCCCGATCAGTTGATCGACCGGACTTTCGCGCGGGAATCCAGTTTCTTCGGCAATGGCTGCGTGGCCCATGTGGCGTTCGGGGACCCGTTCGGGCCGAGGCTGGGGAAGCGTGTCGCCGATGCAGCCAGACGCGCAGGTGTGAGCGTGTACGAAGGCGGAACGGCGGTCTGCATGGAAGGTCCGCAATTCTCAACGCGGGCCGAGAGCCTGTTCTACAAGGGCCTCGGCTACGACATCATCGGCATGACCTCGATGCCGGAGGCCAAGCTCGCCCGCGAGGCCGAAATCACCTATTCCATGTGCGCCATGGTCACCGACTTCGATTGCTGGCATCCGCACCATGCCGATGTGAGCGTCGAACTGGTGATCCGGCAGGTCCATGAAAACATGCTGTCGGCGCGCCGGGTGCTGGCCGAGCTGGCGGCGGACTTCCCGGCGCGGCGGGAAGAATGCCCCGTCGGCTCGCACTGTTCGCTCGACTTCGCCATCATCACCGCGCCCGACGCACGGGACCCGGCCCTTCTCGCGAAGCTTGACGCGGTGGCCGGGCGGGTTCTCTGACCATTCATGTCGGCATGACGGCGAGGTCCGGCGACATGGCCGGGCCGCATGCCGGTCTATGACGTGAGACGCCCGCCCATGACGAGCGAGTAGTGATGGTCAGCCATCGGCAACGGTCTGCGCAACGCTGGCGAGCGCGCGGCGGGTGGCGGGAGCAAGACCGGCCACTCGCCCAAGCTCGGCGCGCAGCCAGTCGAGGTCAGCCGCCTCGTCGATGTCGCGCTCCGCAGGCAGAAGATGCGGGTCGAGGCCCGCATGTTGCGCGCGGCGAAGCGTCTCCTCCAGCACGCCCGACGTGCTCCACACCATCGGCGCGAACAGGGGCGCGGCGGCGGCGGCCGACCGCACGCCAATCAGGCAGTAGCCGCCATCGTCGCTGGGGATGATGACGACGCTGCGCTCGTCGCCCTGCCGAAGGATGCGCGCGGCGGCGGCAATGGCCCCTGCCGCGATCATCGGCATATCAGCCCCCATGACCATCGCCCCGCCCGGGCAGCGCAGGAGGAGCCGGCGGAGGGCGTCGAGCATTGTCGCGCCCAGATCGCCCGCATCGGCATGCTGGAGCAGCCAGGCCGGGCCGAGGACCGCGCCAAGCTCGGCGGCGGCATCCGCCGGGCGGTAAAAGGCGACAGGCTCCAGACGTGAGGATCCCGCGGCCGCAAGCGCCGCACCCGCGCAATCCTCCAGAAAGGCGCGGGACAGGCGCGCGGCAGCGGCGGCGCCGATGGTTGCAGCCAGCCGGGTCTTGGTCGCGCCGGGGCGCGGGGGCTTGCACATCAGGCCAAGCCCGATGGGCAGAACAGTCGCTGTCACGGCATCTCCTCGCGCGCTGGCCGGAAAGCCTCGCGACCGATCACCCACAGGATCTTGGCGCCAGCCTTGATCGTTCCGCTGAGTGTTCCCGAGACCTTCGAGACTCCGATCCGACGTCTGTAATCCACGGGCATCTCGATTGTCCGCAGGCGCTTGCGGGCTGCCTTGATCTGCATCTCGACCGTCCAACCGAAATTCAGGTCGGCCATGGCAAGGGCCTCGAAGGTGTCGCGCCTGATGGCGCGGAACGGTCCGAGATCGGTGAAACGCGCTCCCCAGACCAGCCTGATCAGCGTGCAGGCGAGCCAGTTCCCAAAGATCTGCTGCGCCGTGAGCGCCCCGCGCTCGCGGCGCCCAAGCGCGCGCGAACCGAGCGCAAAGTCGGCCTCGCCCGCCAGAATTGGCTCCACAAGGCGCGCCATCGCAGACAGGTCGTCTGCGGCATCGCCGTCGACGAAGACGATGATGTCGACCGGCGGCAGGGCGGCGATCGCCGCAAGGCAGGCCCTGCCATAGCCGGGACCATCGACATCGACCACGATCGCGCCATGCCTGCGGCCAATCTCCTGTGTGCCATCTGTCGAGCGATAGTCGCCGATTGCAACAGCATCGACGAAAGCCGGCATCGCCGCGAGGACGGCCGGCAGCGCGTTTGCCTCGTTCCGGGTCGGGATGACCACGCCGATGCTTGCACCGTTCAGGCTCATTCAGCCCCTCCCGTTGGCGCGGCGCGGCGCAGGAGGATCGCCGTCGCCAGCAGCGGCGCCAGATGCAGGACCGCCAGCCCGTATCCATGGATATCGCGCAGGCCAGCGAGCGCGAGCGGGAAGAACAGGAAATAGACCGGAAGCCCGACCGTCGCCGTTGTCAGGACCCAGCCACCCGTTGCCACCGCAAGCGGCAGGAACCAGACCGCATACCAGGGGAACTGCGCCGGCGAGAGATAGAACAGCGTTGCGGCGAGGATGGCAGCGCGGCCGATCAGGTCGTCGAGCCGGCTTTCGTCAGGACCGAGTGGCCGAGCGAGGGCGACAGCGAGGCTTGCACCCATTGAAGCCAGCATGACAAGCGCCCGCAAGGCACCCTCCCCTGATCCCGGCCCGATCATGTGCAGGAACAGCCAGGACGCCCAGGCAAAGGGGGCGTTGTTGATGCTCCAGCCGCCGGCATAGGCGGTGAGGCCGGCATTGGCGTGCAGGCTGGCCCAAAGCAGCGGGCCGCAGAGCACGAGTGTCGTCGCGCCAAGCGCAGCAGCGAAGCGCAGCAGCGCCGTCCGAAGCGGCCAAAGCGCCCGCGCGACAAGCGGGGCGAGCAGGATCGGCCATAGTTTCACGCCTGCCGCGATGCCGAGGCAGATGCCCGCGAGGGCGCCACGATGCCGGTCGGCAGCAAACAGCGCCGCAAGGACTGGCGGAGCCAAAGCGGCGTCGATATGGGCCTGCCCGGTCAGGCAGAAGGCCATCAGCGGATTGCACCAATAGAGCGCGACAAGCAGCGGCGACCGGCCGCAGGAGACCAGCGCCCGCCAGACCAGCAGGGCTGTCGTCGCCTCCGCAGCAAAGACAACCACCCGCAAGCCGTCGATGCTCCACGGGGCGACCAGATGGGCCAGCGCGAAAAGTGCCTGCGCCGCAACGGGATAGATCGAACGCAGATCCGGGAAATTGATCGCGGCGATGACACCGCGCCCCGCATCGACCAGTTCCGGGGCGACACCCCGCACACCCTTCAGCAGGGCTTCCGGCGCATGGGCATAGGGGCTCATGCCATGCGCCGTCATGGCGCCGTCGAGCAGGTATCGGAAATGGTCGTCCTCGAGCATCGGCCCTGCGCCGAAATACGGGGCACGCATCAGGATGCCGCCAGTCGCGATGGCAAGGCCGACGCGCCAGCCGGTCGGCATGTCCCGCGCCACCCACGTGGCCCGGATCATTCCGGCTCCCGGCAGAGCCAGCAGGAGGCATAAGGCGATCGCGACGGACCAGTCGCCGCGCGCAGCACCGGGCGCCGCGCCGAAAACCAGCGCGAGCGTCCATTGCGTCGCGACGGCGAAGCCCAGCGCGACGAGCAGGACGATGATCCGACGCTCATAAGCCGGCTCATTCGCGACGGAAGGCGCGAGCGCACTGGGCGCCATCATGGGCGCGCTGTCCGGGCGAGCAGCTGCCCCCAGTTCTCGTCGAAAGGATGCGCCTGCCCCGCCTGCGTCCCCTTGACCAGCTTGCGGCCATCCGCCGTCCAGCGAAACACGCCACCGCGCAGATTGTAGACACCAGCCTTTGTGTGGGGCGCGATCTCCCGGAGCGTCTCCATCATGACGTGGGACGAGCGCACGCCGACGGCGCAGTAGAACACCACCGGGCCGTCATCCAGCCTGTCACGGTGAAGGCTGAGGATCTGCGCGGCGGAACTGCCAGGCTCGATCCGCACCGCGCCCGGGAGGTGGCCGGCTTCGTATTCCTCCTGCGTGCGCACATCAAACAATGTCGCGTTGCCGCTTTCGAGCATGGCGACAAGGGCTGCCCCCTCGATATTGGGCACCGGGTAGCGCCTCGCCACCTCGCGCTCCACATCCTCAAGCGTGACCTGCGGATCGGCCGGATCGAGCGTCCAGGGGCGCAAGGCTGGCGACACGGTCAGGACGAGGGCAGCAGCGCTGGCGGCGAGAACGGCACCTGCCGCAGCGCCGGTCAGAAGCACGCGTCTGGAAACAAGCTGCGCCATGTCCTGTCCCGTCGCTCCCGTTCGTCAGCTTCGCGGGCGTGATATGGGCTGCACGCGGTTCAAAGACCAGTCATAGTCGTCTTCCGCGACAGGCGGCGCGCTGGCAAGGCGTTGCGCCAGAGCCGGCTCGGCATATTGACGAAAATGCGCGATCAGCCCGGAATCGTCGCCGCCGAAATCGGCGATGAACCATTTGTAGATCGAGGAGACGCGCAGCGAGCCGTTCGGAAGGACTGTCACGCCGCGCGCATGGTTGACGAAGGCGCGCGCCGCGGCGTCCAGATCAGCCTCGAGCGTGGCGGCCCGCCAGACCCGGTTCATCAGGTTCGGGCAGCCATAGGACGCGCAGTTGACGATGTAATGCACGCGCGGGTCCTTGAATGTAGGGCGCATGATCGCGTGCTCGATGTCGTCGAGCGACAGCCGCCTGCCCTCAACCGTGACACGCTGCTGACGCCACGGGCCGGTATAGGCCTTGGGGTCGAGCCAGGAATCGCTCTTGATGTCGCGGATCGAGTCGACCGGGTAGCGGTCGAGCACGACCTTGAGCGTCACGGCGTTGTAGAGGTTGCCCCAATAGGCGAAGGCCTCGGCGCGCGACATGCCCGATGGCCGGCGGGCGGACAGCTCCTCGATGTAGCGGTCGAGCGCCGTCCGGTCCGGCGTGCTGGCCCGCCAGCGCGCATAGTCCACGCGGGTGATGCCGTCGGACCCCATGCTGACATAACGCCTGAGCATGGCGTCATAGGCAGCGTCCGGATCGGCCGAGGGCTGCGCGATTGCCGTTTGCGTCAGGACAACGAGGCCTAGCGTCAGCGCAGCGCGCCGGTTCAGGGCTGGAGCGGAAGGCCAGGTGAACATAAGCGGTCTCCGTGTTAGCGGGCCTGTTTGCTCAAGGGGACGTCAGCCGCCTCGCTGCTCGAAGCGCTTGCGCAGAGGGATCGCGGCAAGCGACAGCGCTGCGAGGCCGAGAAGCCCGGCGATGATCTGGGGCGTCATGATCGAGCCGGGGGTCACCGCACCGCCCTGATCGAGGACCGAGCCAAGCCCCGCCCCGGCCAGCGAGAACACGGCCGTACCCGGAATGATGCCGACAAAGGTTGTGACGACATAAGTGACGAGTGGCACGCCGACGAAGGCTGGCACGAGATTGACGAGGAAGAAGGGGAACAGCGGTACAAGTCGCAATACGAGCAGGTAGGAGCCCGCATTGCGCCGGATGCCTTCGGCCAGTCGCGCAGCCGGCTGGCCAAAGCGGTCCAGCGCATTCTCGCCGAAGATCGCCCCGGCGAAGACGAAGATGATGGTGGCTCCGATCGTGGCGCCTGTCACGGTCAGCAGCGTGCCCGGCGTCGCACCGAAGAGGAAGCCGCCGGACAGGGTGAGGAAGACTGCCCCCGGAAAGGAAAAGGCCACGGCGACAATATAGATTGCCACATAGGCAAGGCTGGCCAGCACGATGTTGGCGCTCACCCATCCGACGAGAGCCTCACGGTGCGTCCGCAGCGTGTCGAGCGACAGATAGCTGCCAAGGCCCGACCAGCGGAGCAATCCGAAAGCCGCAAGTGCGGCGAGGACCAGCCAGAGCCTGCGATCCTTCAGGAGCCCGGAAATCGACATGGGAGCCTCGGTCAGGGGAGGATGCGTTGGACGAAGCCGACGATCCGGCGGGTGAGCGGGCCGAAGAGCCTTGGCGTATAGTAGCTGCCAGCGGCCCGTCTGGAGATCTCCGACAGCGTCGGATAAGGCAGAACCGCGCTCGCGACCGCGCCGATCCCCAGCTTCGCCGAGATGGCCAGGCACCAGGCGCCGATCAACTCGCCGGCGCGTGGCCCCACGATCGTCGCGCCGAGGATGCGCCCTTTGGCGCCGAGCACGACCTTGGCCAGCCCCTGCGTCGCGCCCTCCGCCTGGGCGCGGTCGTTCATCTCGAACGACCAGGTCAGCACCTGCACGTCATGACCCGCCTTGCGCGCATCGGCCTCGGTGAGACCGGCATGAGCAAGCTCCGGGTCGGTATAGGTGACCCAAGGCAGCGCTGCATAATCGACCTTGGCGGGCATCGCGAACAGCGCGTTCCGGATCACGATTCCGGCATGGTAGCCGGCGACATGCGTGAATTGCGGGCCGCCCGCGACGTCGCCGATGGCGAAGATCCTCCGGTTGCTGGTGAGGAGCCGGGCATCGACCGTCACGCCTTTTGCCGTGAAGGCGACACCCGCTGCCTCCAGACCGAGGCTTTCGATATTGGGCCGCCGGCCCGCAGCGATCAGGAGATGGCTCCCCGTCACGGCGGAGCCAACGCTACTGTCGCCGTCGAGGGTCACCGTGATGCCGGCATCGTCGCGCCTGACCTCGCTGATACCGACCTTCTCCAGAAGCGTCACGCCCTCACGCAAGAGCTGGTCCCGCACAACCTTGACCGCTTCCGGCTCGTCTCTCGCGAGAATCCCGAACTTTTCGACGACCGTCACCTGCGAGCCGAGACGACGGAATGACTGCGCCATCTCGATCCCGATCGGCCCGCCGCCGATGACGATGAGGTGCTCGGGGCGCTCCCGCAGGTCGAAGATGGTCTCGTTGGTCAGATAGCCCGCCTCGGCAAGGCCCGCGACCGGCGGCACGGCCGCGCGAGACCCCGTGGCGATCACGAAGCGACGCGCCCAGATCCCCTGGCCGCCCGCCTCGACCGTCTCGCCATCGAGGAAGCGCCCAGCGGCCTTGATGACGTGAACCCCGAGCCCTTCAAAACGCTCGACGCTGTCATGGGGCGCGATCGCCCCGATGACCCCGTGCACATGGTCATGGACCTCGGCAAAGCGGATCTCCGGGCTGGCGGCATGCACGCCGAAGCGCTTGCCGTCGCGCACGGCATGGGCCGCGTGGGCTGCCGCAATCAACGCCTTCGAGGGTACGCACCCCGTGTTGAGGCAGTCGCCGCCCATCTCGCCCTTTTCGATCAGGACGACGGAAGCCCCCATCTGCACCGCACCGGCTGCCACCGACAGACCGCCCGAGCCGGCACCGATGATGCAAAGATCGGCATGCAAGGCGCCTCCCCTCAACTGGGGGCGCTTCGGCTCAAGCACATTCGGCACTGGATTGGCCATCGAACCCGTTCGCTGGAATTGTTGCAGTCGATGGTGCATTCGCGCCGGTCTGATTTGTCGTTACATCGGTCACGATTTCGTGTCGTCGAGTACCCTTCCCCGTTGGGCGTGGCGGACTTGTCCCGTTTTTT
>JBIPLL010000540.1:0-2569 GCA_044368425.1 Beijerinckiaceae bacterium | reverse complement strand
CACACGCCGGCCTTCGCCGTGATCGCGACCCTCGCGACCGATGACACGGACCGGATGGACCAGTTTGCTTGCGCGGTATCGATGGCGATCGCGGCTCTTCGCCGGAGTTATCGGCCCAGCGGCCAGGTCAGGGTTGACGCATCGAACTGCGGCTCTTGACCGAAGAGCGATCAAATCTGGCATGGCTGGGCTTGCGATCGATCACTGTTGGGCGGCTGATGTCCAGCCGCGCACGACGGTTGCGCGCTGCCCGTGTCCCCGGTCTATCCGAAGGGCAGTGTCAGACTTTTTGGTTTGTCTGACGGTGCCCCGGTCGGCAGGGCCTTCCACAGAGACGTAAGAGGTCAGGAAAGGGTTGCAATTCATATGCTTGCGGGGATGATGAGCGTGCTGGGAGATGTTCATGGCAAACGGTCTGCATCTGACCCGTCGGCAAGGCCTCGCATCCATGGCCTGCTTGTTCGGTCTGTTCGATGCGCTACACGCAGCGCGGGCGCAGACCGGGATCTTTGCGGCCGAGGCTGCCCGCCAGCGTGATGCCGCCCTGGCAGTCGGCGACCAACCTTATGGTGCCGTCTTGGTGCTGGATGGCCGGATCATCGGAACCGGGCGCAGCCGCGTGATCAGCGACAATAATCCGGACGCGCATGCCGAGCGCGTCGCCTTGTGGGATGCGCAACGGCGGATCGGGCGGGAGGACCTGACCGGCGCGGTCATCTTCGCCACCTCGCCGCCTTGCGCGATCTGTCAGCGCGCGCTGGCCGAGGCTCGGGTTTCCAGCATGCATGTCGGGCCCGAAGGACGTGACGACGGCCCCCCGAGAGGTGCTGTACGTTGACCCTGATCCGGACTTGTTTCCTTCTTGCTGGCCTGGTGGCGCTTCCTGTTTATGGAACAGGGCCTGCCTTGGGGCAGCCTCGCGAAGGGACAGAACTGATCGAGGCCGCCGGCCGCGGGGATCTTGCGCGTGTGAAGACCTTGCTTCTGGCCGGTGCGCCCGTCGATGCGCAGGACCGGGATGGTCAGTCCGCGCTACTCGTCGCAGTCAAAGGCAATCACGTTGCCATCGCCGAAGCGTTGATCGATGCAGGCGCCAGCATCAATGTGCAGGCCGCAAATCGCGATACGCCTTGGCTCCTGGCCGGTGCGCTGGGCCGGGCTGAGATCATCGCGAAGCTGATCCCGCGCGGGCCTGATCTTTCGATCCGCAATCGCTTCGGCGGCAATGCGTTGATTCCAGCCTGCGAGCGCGCGCATGTCGAGGCTATCCGGCTGCTGCTGACGACCCGCATAGATGTAGATCACGTCAACAACCTCGGTTGGACCTGCCTGCTCGAAATCGTAATTCTCGGCAGCGGCGGCGCGCGCCATCAGGAAGCGACACGGCTCGTGCTGCAGGCGGGGGCCGATCCCAATCTACCGGACAGGGATGGAGTGACGCCGCTGGCCCACGCTCGCGCTAAGGGACAAGCGGAAGTCGCAAGGCTGATCGAGCAGGCTGGCGGCCGGTTGCTACGTTAACTGCTTGCCTCAAAGTGTGCTGAAATTTGCTCGACGCCATGAGCAAGCATCCCCCTCTGCTCTCGCTTGAAACGGACTGCGCGGCGCTGTCAGAGCAAAATCGGCTTGCCGCCGAGATGGGTGGCGCTAGCCTCGACGGCACGAGCAGCGCCCGCATCTTTCGCTACTTCAAGACCAGCCCCGAAATCATCCGCCTAAAGCCGTGAGGCTGTATGTCCGCTATCCGCTCTCGCTCAGGAACGTGATGGACCTGCTCCACGAGCGCGGCATCGAGATCACGCATGAGACGGTGCGGTTCTGGTGGAACGGGCTTGGGACGATTTTGCTTCTGAGATCCGACGGAGTCGCGTTCCGACGAAGGGAACGAGCCATGCTCTGGTTCCGCCGGATGCGAGGCTTGCAGAAGTTCGCCGCCGTCCAAGGCTCAATCCACAGCCAGTTCAACTCCGAGCGTCACCTCCACAACCGCCAGATTCTCAAGGAACGCCGCGCCGCTGCGCGTGCTGGGTGGCGCCGTCTCTGCGCGGCCTGATGGTCGCCGGGGCAGGGGGCTTTCGGAGACTTTTTTGGTTTGTCTAACAGCATCCTTGTCTGACAATGCCCGCTGGCGCAGACGCCAACGAGGAATTAAAACTCCAAGACGTAAACTCTTTGAGGGCCGATCAGAACGGTCGGTTGGATCTCATGATATTCAACCGTCGCATGATGATCGCCGGTGGTGCGGCAATGCTGGTCACACCGTGCACAGTCCGAGCATCGCGGCTTGAACCAGTTGGCATAGTGACGTCGCTGCTCGGTAATGCGCAGGCCCAGCGCGGAACCGAAGTCCGCGTCCTGGAACCGCAGAAGAGCGTCTACGTTGGAGATCGTGTTTCGACCGGTGCGGCCGCGAGGGCCAGATTTGCTCTTGGAAAGGCAACCGAACTGAGGCTTGGTGAGCGCGCGCAGGTCAGGATTGATCGTTTTCTTGTCAACGCCGGTGGGCTGATCGAACTTGAGTCCGGAGGCTTGTTTCTCGACCGTGATCCTGCGCGATCGGGCGGTCAGG
>JBIPLL010000039.1:0-10912 GCA_044368425.1 Beijerinckiaceae bacterium | reverse complement strand
CTTTTCGGCCTGCGCTTCGGCGTGTTCACCCCGACGGAGGCGGCCGTCGTGGTCGCGGTCTATGCCCTGTTCGTGGCGACCATCATCTATCGCGAGCTCGACCTGAAGAAGCTGCCGGCCCTGTTCTTGCGCGCCGCCATGACGACATCGGTCGTGATGTTCCTCGTTGCCACCGCGCTCGTCGCCTCGTGGCTGATCACGGTCGCGGAGATCACCCAGCAGATCGTCGAGCTCGTCCGGCCGCTGATGGAGCATCCCCGCCTTCTGATGGCGGCGATCATGGTGCTCGTCGTGATCGTCGGCACCGCACTCGACATGACGCCGACCATACTGATCCTGACGCCGGTCCTGATGCCGATCATCAAGGCGGCGGGGATCGACCCCGTCTATTTCGGCGTGCTGTTCATCATCAACAACGCCATCGGCCTGCTGACGCCCCCCGTCGGCACCGTTCTCAACGTGGTGTGCGGCGTCGCGCGCATCAACATGGAGACGATCATCCGGGGGGTATGGCCCTTCATGCTAGCCCAGCTCTTCGTGCTGTTCCTGCTCGTCCTCTTCCCGCCCCTCGTCATCGTGCCGGCCCGCTGGCTCGCCGGATGACGCACTTCGCCGCCCCCGGACCCAGGTCCGGACAGAAAACCAGAACCGGAGGAAAACAGATGTCCATCACCCGCAGACTGATGACGACCGCCATCGCGCTGACTGGCCTCGCGCTCGTCTCGGCGCCCGCCAGCGCCCAGGTGAACGAGCGCACGCTGCGCTTTGCCTTCCAGAACGTGGCCGAGCATCCGCAGGGCCGGGGCGCGGCGCGCTTTGCCGAGCTCGTGCGCGAGAAGTCCGGCGGCAAGATGAATGTCCGCCTGTTCCCCGGCGGGCAGCTCGGCGGCGACCTGCCGACCGTCTCGGCGCTGCAGGGTGGCACGATCGACCTGACCGTGCTCAATGCCGGCCTGCTCGTGGGCATCGACAAGCAATTCGCCGTGCTCGACCTGCCCTTCCTGTTCAACACGCCGGAAGAGGCCGACAAGATCGTCGACGGGCCAATCGGCACGCGCCTGCACAAGGGGCTCGAGGACAAGGGCCTGGTCGGCCTGGGCTATTGGGAGCTCGGCTACCGCAACTTCACCAATTCGCGCCGCCCGATCACCAGGCTCGAGGATTTCCAGGGCCTGAAGCTGCGCGTCCTGCAGTCGCCGCTCTTCATCGATCTCGTGACCGCGCTCGGCGCCAATGCCGTGCCCGTGCCCTTCCCCGAGCTTTACGCGGCGCTCGAGCAGAAGGTCGTCGACGGCCAGGAGAACCCCTATCCGACCATTCTCGGCGCCAAGCTCAATGAAGTGCAGAAATTCGTCTCCGAAACGAAACATATCTACAATGCCCAATCGGTGCTCGTCTCGAAGAAGACCTTCGACGCGCTGACCGCCGACGAGCGCAAGATCATCGTCGATGCCGCCAACGAGACGCGCAACTTCCAGCGCCAGCTCGCCCGCGAGAGCATGGCCGGCGCACTCGCTGCTCTCCAGAAGGCCGGGATGCAGTGGAATGCCATCGCGCCGGCCGAAATGGCCCGCATCCGCGAGGCCATGAAGCCCGTCGTCGCCAAGTACGCCAAGGAAGTCGGCGAGCCTCTCTTCAACGAGATCAACGACGAACTGGCCAAATTGCGCCGCTGACACAGCCGCATAAACTTGCGGGAGGGCGGCTAACGGCCTCCCGCTGAGTGCGACCAGAATACACCCCTCCCCCTGCGGGGAGGGGTAGGAGCCCTGCTCGCCTCCCGAACCGGCAGGGCGAGAGCGACCGGAGCGGAGTCCCCCCATGAGAACCGCCATCGCGACCGTCTGTCTGTCCGGCACGCTGCGCGAGAAGCTCGAGATGATCGCGGCAGCGGGATTCCGGGCCGTCGAGCTTTTCGAAAATGACCTCATCGCCTATCCGGGACCGCCGTCGCAGGTCCGCAGGATCTGCGACGACCTCGGCCTGAAGATCCTGACGGTCCAGCCCTTCCGCGACTTCGAGGGCATGCCGGAGAGCCGGCGCCAGCGTGTATTTGACCGGGCCGAACGCAAGTTCGACCTGTTGCAGGAACTCGGGACCGACCTGCTCTTCGTCTGCTCCAGCGTCTCGCCGGAAGCGATGGGCGGGATCGACCGGATCGCTGCGGACTTCCGGGAACTGGGTGACCGGGCCGCGCGACGGGGCCTTCGCGTGGGCTATGAGGCGCTCGCCTGGGGCCGTCACATCAACGATTATCGAGACGCGTGGGAGGTCGTGCGCCGCGCCGCCCATCCGGCGGTCGGCACGATCCTCGACAGTTTCCACATCCTGTCGCGCGGCACCGATCTTTCACCGTTGCGGGCGATTCCCGCCGACCGGATCTTCCTCGTCCAGATGGCCGATGCACCGAAGCTGCAGATGGATTTTCTGTCCTGGAGCCGCCATTGGCGCTGCATGCCGGGACAGGGCGAGTTCGATCTCGTCGGCTTCATCGACGCGCTGGACGCCACCGGCTATGACGGCCATCTGTCGCTCGAGATCTTCAACGACCGGTTCCGGGCGGGCTCGGCCCGCGCGGTCGCCATCGACGGACGCCGGTCGCTGCTCTGGCTCCTCGACGAGAGCGCGCGCCGGCTCGATCGCCCGGTCGCGGGTGCGGTGGCCATGCCCCCGCCCGCCCCCGTCACGGGCATCGAATTCATCGAGATCGCCATCGAGGAAGCGCAGCGCCGGCAGATCGAGGGCGTGTTGCGCGCCATGGGCTTCCGGCGCGCAGGTACACATCGCTCGAAGGATGTATCGCTCTGGGCGCAGGGATCGATCCGGATTGTGCTCAACAGCGACAGCGACGGCTTCGCCCATTCCTATCAGATCACGCATGGCACCTCCGTCTGCGCCATCGCGCTGAAAGTGCCGGATGCGCGCGCCACCATCGCGCGCGCGACCACCCTGCTCGATACCCCTCATGTCGGGGCCGTCGGGCCGGGGGAGCTCGACATTCCCGCCGTCCGGGGGCTGGGCGGCAGCCTGGTCTATTTCGTGGACGACACGTCGCCGCTCGCGCAATGGTCGCAGGTCGACTTCGTGCCGGCAGCGGATGAGGCCCCGCAAACGGACCCAGACAGTGCCGGCCTCACCAGCGTCGATCACATCTCGCAGACCATGCACTACGAGGAGATGCTGACATGGCTGCTGTTCTACACCTCGCTTCTGGACGCACGGGCCACGTCCTCGCAGGCGGTCGTCGATCCCAACGGCATCGTGCAGAGCCAGGTGATCGAGAGCGGGCTGGGCTCGCAAACCGGGGACGGCCTGCGGCTCGTGCTCAACGGCTCGCAGAGCACCCGCACGCGCTCGGGACGCTTCGTGAACGAGTTCTTCGGCTCGGGCGTGCAGAACATCGCGTTCGCCACATCGGACATCCGGGCGGCAGTCGCCGGCATGCAGACCGCCGGGATCGGCTTCCTTCCGATCCCGGACAATTACTATGAAGACCTAGCCACGCGCAGCGACCTGTCGGATGCGGACATCGCCGGATTGAAGGACCTGCGCATCCTGTACGACCGCGATGGCGACGGCGAATTCCTGCACGCCTATACACAGTCGCTGGAAGGCGGGATCTTCTTCGAGATCGTGCAGCGTGACGCCTACAAGGGCTACGGCGCGAGCAATGCCGGCGTGCGACTGGCCGCCCAGACAATGCACGATCTGACATTTCCCATGTAGCCTGTCCCATGTCGCATCGTCCGGTCATCGCGACCGGCAGGCGCGGTCGGACGGGCCGGAAAAGGTCGCGGGAAGTTCCTGACCCCGGTGCCTTGCTCAGGCCACGATGATCTCTCGGGAGGAGGCGGTGAGCCGTTCGACACCGGTCCTCGTGACGAGGACATTGTCGATGATCCGCGCACCGAGACGCTCGTCTCCCAGATAGACCGGGGGTTCGATGCTCAGCACCATGCCGGCCTTCAGGGTATAGGGGCTGTCGGCCAGCATATGGACCGGCTCACCCCAGGTCGGCGGAAAGCCGGGTGCAAGGCCGTAGCCGGATGTGTGGACCCGGCCATGGGCCAGGCCGGCCTCCGCAATGACCCGTTTTGCCGCCTCGTGGGGAACCGTCGCGGGCACCCCGTCGCGGATCTCCGCGATACAGGCGTCGCAGGCGCGCGAGACGAGGTCGTGCAGTTCACGCATCCGCCCGCTCGGTGGCCCAAGGCTGAAGTTGCGGCCGATCGTGGCGGTGTAGCGACGCCAGGTTGCGCCATATTCGACATTGCCGAAATCGCCCGCCCGCAGCCGCCTTTCGGTCGGCGCACCGTGACTGAAGCAGGAGCGCTCGCCCGAGACGAGGTTGATCGGGCTTGCAGTCAGGCCCCCACCGCGGGACATGAGGCCGCCTATGACCTCGCCCGCGACTTCGATCTCGCTGCGCCCCTCCCGCAAGCTTGCGGAGAAAACGCCCAGCCCCGCATCGGCAAGCGCGACAGCGTGCCGGATGAAGGCAAGTTCGGCGGGCGACTTCACGAGCGTCAGGTCATGGATGAGCGTTGTGGCTTCAACGAGGTCCGGGCCAAGCGCTTCACGAAGCCGGACATAATGATGAGGATGGAGATAGTAGGCGGGAACCTCCATGCCGATGCGCCCGCGCAGGGCGCCACATCGTTCGGCGACACGCAGGAAATGAGGGATCGGATCCTCATTCTCCCCGCCCCCATAGGTCTCGATGACATCCACGAGCGCATCGTCGCGAAACTCGTTGCGCTCGCCCTCGCGGGTGAGGATCGTCAGCGGCCCGGGCTTCGCCGAAATCAGCAGGCACTGGAACTCCTGGTAGCTCTTGGCGTCCGATCCCGTGAGCCAGCGGATCGTGACGGGATGGAAGAGGGCGAACCAGTCGAGCCCCGCGGCGGCGATGGCGCGACGCGCTCGCGCGCGCCGCTCCTCGAACTCGCCGGACGAGAAGTCGTGCTTCGACATGGCTCGCCCTCGCCTGGGTCAGAGCGCCGGCAGCGGACGCATCGGTCCGCCGAGCCACTTCTTGTGGAGTTCGTCCAGATCACCGTTGAGCGTGCTCTGGAAAATGAACGTATCGAGCCAGCGCAGCAGGTTGTGCTCGCCCATCCGCACGGTCACATGAGCGGGTGCGCGGCGCAGCGCGAACTTGAAGTCGAACTCCTTGTTCGGGTTCTTCTTGGCAAGTTCGACGACAACAACGCTGTTTGCCGCGAGCATCTGTGACTGGCCGGACAGATAGGCCTGCACTGCCGTCGCATTGTCCTCCGTGCGCATGATGTCGGCGCCCGGCGCGAGTGCGGAGAGCACCAGATCCTCGGTCGTTCCCTTGGCGACGCTGATCTTGTTGCGACCGAGTTCGCCGGGGCCCGTCACCGCAACGGACTTCGGCCCGTAGACCGCGAGCGACGTGTCCGCATAGGGCGCGCTGTACATGACCTGCCTTGCGCGCTCTGCGGTGATGGACATGGCGGCAATGTTCATGTCCGCCTTGTCGGTGAGGAGGAAGGGAATCCGGCTCGCGGCCGGGGCCTGCACGAGTTCGAGCTTCACGCCGAGGGCCTTGGCGACGAGCTTCGCCATGTCGATGTCGAAGCCCTCGAGTTCGCGGGCGGCGTTCTGCGAGCCGAATGGCGGCACGTCGGCAAAGACGATCACGCGCACGACGCCTTTGGAGATGATGTCGGCGAGCTTGTCCGCCCGGGCATCGACGCTCGCGGCGGCGACGAGAGCGAAGGCGCAGGCGGCAGTGAGAAACGTTCGCAGGTAGGACCTCATGGCTGCTCTCCTCCTCCTTTTTGTCCTCAGTGCAGGACCGCGCTGAGGAATGTTTCGAGTTCGGGCGTCTTCGGATTGGCGAGGATGTCCGTCGCTTTTCCCTGCTCCCAGATCTTGCCCTTGTGCATGAACACGACGCGGGAGCCGAACCGGCGGGCGAAGCCCATTTCGTGCGTCACCAGCGCCATGGTCATGCCGCTGCTCGCCATATTCTCCAGCACCTTCAGCACCTCCCCGGTCAGTTCGGGATCAAGGGCGGACGTGATCTCGTCGAAGAGCATCAGCTTGGGCTGCATGGCGAGCGAGCGGGCGATGGCGACGCGCTGCTGCTGGCCGCCGGAAAGCTGGCTCGGATAGGCGTCGAGCTTCTCCTCGAGCCCCACGCGGCGAAGCACATCGCGCGCAATGGCCAAGGCCTCGTCCTGCGCCATGCCCTTCACGACGGTGGGGGCCAGAGTGATGTTGCGGGCAACGGAGAGGTGCGGAAAGAGGTTGTAGCTCTGGAAGACGATGCCCACCTGCTGGCGCAGTTTGCGCAGGTCGGTGGCGGAGTCATTGACGCGCACGCCGTCCACCGTGATGGAACCGCCCTGGATCGGTTCCAGCCCGTTGATGCAGCGCAGTAGCGTGCTTTTGCCAGAGCCGGAGCGGCCGATGATGGCGATGATCTCACCCGGCTCGACGGTGAGTGACACGTCGTCGAGGACGGTCAGGTCGCCGTAGCGCTTGGTGACGTTGGCGATCTCAACGAGCGACATCGAGTTTCCGTTCGAGACTGTGGCTCCACTGGCTCAGCGGAAAGCACATGGCGAAGTAGAAGAGTGCGACGGTAATGTAGACCGTGAAGGGCTGGAAGGTGGACGCAGTGGTCAACTGGCCTTCGCGCGTGAGTTCCACGAAGCCGATCGTCGCGGCGAGCGACGTGTTCTTGATGAGCTGGACGAGGAACCCCACAGTCGGCGGGATCGCGATGCGTACCGCCTGCGGAATGATGACCCAGCGCAACTGTTCGGCAAAGCCGAGGCCCAGCGAACCGCCCGCTTCCCACTGCGTTTTCGGGATGGACTGGAGCGAACCGCGCCAGATCTCGCCGAGAAAAGCTCCGGCATAGATCGAGAAGGCAGCCGTCGTCGCAATCCACGGCTTCACTGGCAGCCCGAAGATCGACAGTCCGAAGAAGAAGACAAACAGGATGACCAGAAGCGGCGTGCCCTGAACGATCTGGATGTAGCAAACCGCCAGAGCCCGCAGGATGAGGAGATTGGACACCCGCATCACCGCGATGACGAGGCCGATCAGTGCACCGCCTGCGAAGGCCGACAGGGTGAGCAACACGGTCCAGCGCATCGCCGCCGCGAGGAAGTACATGTCGATGAGACCAAACTGACGGATCATCGCTCGCGAAACGCCAGTTTGTAGGCGAGCGAGAAGAGAACACGCAGCGCCAGTGCCAGAGACAGGTAGAGAACCGCGATCACCGAATAGACCTCGAAGTCGCGGAAGGTGCGGGACTGGATGATCGAAGCGGCATGGAAGAGCTCCTGTACCGAGATCTGCGAGGCGATGCTGGTGGCAAGCATGAGAAGGATGAACTGGCTCGCGAGCGCCGGGAACATCATCTTCAGAGCCGGCATGAGCACGACGTATCGAAACACCTGAAAGCCCGCGAGGCCCAGCGAGTGCCCTGCCTCGATCTGCGACCGGGGCACCGCCTGTAGTCCCGCGCGCACGATCTCGACGGAATAGGCACCCAGATTGATCGTGAGGCTGATGAGAGCCGCAGTAAGCGCATCGAGCCTGACGCCGATGCTCGGCAGCCCGAAGAAGACGATGAAGAGCTGAACCAGAAGCGGCGTGTTGCGGATGACCTCGACATAGGTCCCCACAAGGCCGCGCAGAACCGGCCCGCCATAGAGCCTGGCCGCTGCACCGCCGACACCGATGGCGAGCCCCAGGATCATGGTGACGATGGAGAGGTAAAGAGTCGTGCCCAATCCCTGCATCAGGAAGGGCCAGGATGCGAAAACATCGCGGAACTGGAACGTATACGTCATGGAAAGAACGCTCCGCGGGCTATACCGCGCGACGCGACTTGGCTTATCGCCTCGGCGTTGCGGCACGGAGTGTGGAAGCTCATGGGCCGCAGGTCCCCTTCAAAGCGCTAGACCTTCAGAATAGGTGGTTTGCGTATGCAGTCAAGCTTCGCTAATGAAGCAACAGGAGAGTTTCATGCCGCCAGCCGTCGCTCGCCCTGACAGGAGCGCCCTCGCTTATTCTGCCCCGGCGCTCGAGAAGGGGCTCGAGATCATCGAGCTTCTTGCGGAGGCGCAGGAGCCGCTCTCGACCCGGGCCATCGCCGACCGTCTGGGTCGCTCGAAAGGCGAGATCTTCCGCATGGTGTTCGTGCTGGTGGAGCGCGGCTATCTCCTGCGCGATCCCGTCACCGACGAGTTGAAGCTCAGCAACAGGCTGTTCGAGCTCGGCATGCGCACGCCTCGCTCGCGCCAGCTCGTCGAAGTCGCCGCGCCTGCCATGGAGCGTCTGAGCGAGCGGATCGGCCAATCCTCCCATCTGGTTGTCGTCAATCGCGGAGAGACGGTCGTCATCGCCGCTGCCGTCGGGGGGGCTGATCTCAGCTTCACGCTGCGGCTCGGTTATCGCCGCTCCGCCCTGGACGCCACGTCCGGTCAGATCATCCTGGCTTTCCAGGACAAGGATCGCCGGTCCCGCATGCTCGACGAGGCGCTGGAAAGCACCGATCAGGCCGCCGAACGCGCCGAATTCAATCGCTCGGAATTCGAGGCACAACTCGATGCCATTGCCGCGCGCGGTCATCTCGTCGCGCAGAGCCACGATGTTATCGGAGTGACTGACATCGGTGCGCCGATCCTGGGCCGTCACGGGCGGGCTATGGCCGCCATCGTGGTGCCATACCTCAATCGGCACAGGGCCAGGCCAGAGCATGACAAGGTGCTCGCCGATCTTGTCACGACCTGCGGCGCAATCGCCGACGAGCTGAACTAGCGCCTTCAGACCGTTCCTTCGGGCCCCGCCCCGCAGACCAGCACGCAGATCCGGCGGCTAGCCGCCAGCGCTTTGTGGTGGACAATGAGCGCAGCGAGGGAGGCTGCGCCAGAGAGGTCGGCGGCAACCCCCGTCTCGAACCAGAGGCGGCGGGACGCCTCCTCCATCGCCTCGTCGGTGACGAGCAGGACGTCCGACACGGTCTGCCGGACAATCTCGAAGATGCGCTCGTCCGTCTCGCGGCACGCCATCGTCGGCACCTTCGTCGTGATCGACGGCAACCTCACCCGCCGTCCCGCGTCGAGGCTCGCCTTCAGCGTCGGGGAGCCCGTGGGCTCGACCCCGATCACGCGGATATCGGGACGCCTGGCGCGGAAGGCCGTGCCAAGGCCCGCGATCAGGCCGCCACCGCCGATCGCAACGAGGATGGTGTCGATGTCGGGCATGTCCTCGATGATCTCGAGCCCGAGGGTCCCCTGCCCTGCCACCACGAGCGGGTCGGCGAAGGGGTGGAAATAGGCGGCGCCCGTCTCCTTGGCGAAGGCAAGCGCCGCGGCGTTGGCGTCGTCCCAGGCATCACCGACGATGCGGGTGTCGGCGCCCCACGCCTTCATCTTGGAAAGCTTGGCAGGAGAGACATTGGAGGGCAGGAAGATCGTGGCGCTGGTCCTGGCAGCGAAGGCCGTGCGCGCGACGGCAAGGCCATGATTGCCGCCCGATGCCGTTACGATGCCGGCGGCGACCTCCTGGGCCGGCGCCCCCAGAAACCGGTTCATGGCGCCGCGAGCCTTGAACGACCCGGTAACCTGCAGGCATTCGAGCTTGAGAATCACGTCTGCCGAAACGGGGGGCGGATCCTTGGACTGGGTCAGGGCCATGACGGGCGTGCGCCGTATGTGGGGCGCGATGCGCTCTCGCGCAGCCTCGATTGCGGGCAGATCGATCATCCGACGCTTCCCTCGTAGCGCGCAGCGACGACGAGACAGCAATTGCCGGGCTCGACATGGCCGGGTTGCCGGCGCCCATAGACAATCCCATCGGCCTGATAGTGCAGCGTCTCCGGCTCGCGGCCGGGATCCCAGATGGTGTGGATGCGCCCGGCGGGCTGCCCCTCCCGCACCTGCTCGCCATTGGCATGGAAGGGCTCGAACACACCCTTGACCGTCGCGAAGACATAGGCCTTCGGGCCCGGCAGTTCGAGGATCAGGCCATCGCCCCGGCGCGGCGATGCGTGGCGGCTGTCCAGAACGCCCAGATGAGCGAGAACGTTGCGCACGCCCCTGCGGCAGATCGCGAGAGCGTCGAGGGAGACCTTGCCCCCGCCCGCCATCTCGGTGCCGACGGTGACGAGCCCGGCCCGGCAGGCCGCTGCAGTGGCGGTGCGTGGCTCGCCGAGATTGCTGATGACCACGGTGAGCGGCGCATCGAAGGCCTGGACCGCCGCGACGTTGCGCCTCGCCAGATCGGGATCGTCCGTCGGCTCGATGATGGCGCTGGGCAGGATGTCGAGGGAGGAGCCTCCCGAATGGAGGTCGATGAATGCGTCGCCGCGTGGCAGGACATGGTCCGCCATATAGGCGGCGATCTGCTGGGTGATGGTGCCGCGCGGGTCGCCGGGAAAGGTGCGGTTGAAGTTCAGCCCGTCCACGGGAGAGGTTCGCCTTGCCGCCATGGTGGCGGGTGCATTGACAGCCGGCATGAGAATGAGCCGGCCTTGCAGCTCGCCGGGGTCGAGATCCCGGATGAGTTCGCCGATGGTGATCGGCCCCTCATATTCGTCCCCGTGATTGCCGCCTTCAATGACGACCGTCGGCCCCTTGCCATTGGCGATGACGCCCACCGGTACGCGAGTGACGCCCCAGGCGTCCTCGTGAGGCGAGTGGGGGATCATCACGAAGCCGATCTGCTTGCCCGGCTTGTCGTAGTCCACAGTCGTGAACGCGCTTGATGGCCTGACTGATACGGGATGTCCCATGTCGTCTCCTGGTGAATCTAGATCGGGGCGTCCCAGAGCGCGGCGGCGCGAAGCGCCACGGCCACCTTGGCGGCGATGGCCTCGAGAAGCCGCTCACCTTTCTCGGCACTCGCAGTGCTTGCGTCG
>JBIPLL010000556.1:0-2579 GCA_044368425.1 Beijerinckiaceae bacterium | reverse complement strand
CTCCGCATGAGATAGCGTGCCGTAATGGACAATTCCAGGCTCTGCTCCGAGGGTTCTTGGTCCCACCACCAACAACTGTGCTTGTGGCAATTCAGCTCGCACCCTACGAAACGCCTCAAGCAACACAGGTCCGCCTTTTCGAGAAAAGTCTTTGCCAACAAAAAGGACGGTTGGAGCGATTGGCGGCACAGGACATTCAAGGGGGAGTTCAGGGAAATTGGGACCACCTCCAACCACAGTAATCCGCTCGGCAGGAACCGCGTAGGATTGAATCAATGAATCACGCACACACTCACTCATGGTGAAGATCCAATCTGCGTCATGATAGGTTCGCCGCTCCATTTCTTCCCATTCGGCACTAGCCGGACAAGCGGAACGTAAGCTAGGCACCGATGGTGCGTGCTTACTCAACGCATAGGTGTGATCAAGGTGCAGAAGAAAAGGTTGCTTCCGTTTAGCGCGATCTGGTGCCCCATGAAACAATACCCCCGACTGCAGCACCACATCAAAGTTCTCACTCTGGGCTTTCCAATAGCGCCTAGCGTTGGAACTCATGCGCCTAAACGCCAAGTCCGTACGCCGATAAAACCACTGCCAATCTTTACCATAGCGCTTCAGAGCAATCAGTGTGTTCAGCAGATTGATCGGGTGCAGAGATGGCAATTTGACGTTCTTCATCCGGTAATCAAATCCGGTGCTCGCGTCAAACGAACTCACCGTAACCCCTTGCGCTTTGAAGGCAGCATTGTGGGAATCCACAATTCCTGAGTGCGTGCCGTAAGTTAGATAGAGAAGACGCATACGAAAAGGCAGGTTTAGACTTGTCCTGACACACAGAAAATGTTGAGCGCAGCCATTGAGTCATCCAACTGGTTCAAGGGCACCAGTGAACGACGTTGAATGCTGTAGATCCGGTAACCCGCTTCCGCCAACAACGATGCCAACTTCACTGCGCTCTCCCCCTGCCGTGCAAGGGCGAACGGGTTGACCTCCAACAGCAGTTTCGGACGAAAGCGGCGAATTGTATCCATACCGCCCCGCAACACCCTTGCCTCAACGCCTTCAACATCCATCTTAATTGCATCTAACCGTTCTAGTGGATTAGCTTTCACCCAATCATCCAACCGAATGACCTCAACTTCCCCAGGCGCATCCGATAAGGCCGTCTTCCCAGTATTGCCCTCATAAGAGGTCATTGAAACCGAGCCTGCCGCATCCGATAATGCCATTGTCTCGACACGAATCCGATCCGATAGTTGGTTCATCTCCACATGCTTCAACAACTTTTGGGCAACTGCTGACTGGGGTTCAAATGCCACTACCTTCGCACCCGTTTGCTTGGCCAAACTGATCGAGTAATAGCCAAAGTTGGCACCAATATCCAAGAAAACCGCTTGGCTATGCAGCGCAGTTGCGAGATGGAAGCGCTCCCATCGATCCATCTCACCTAGCCAAAACACACCCGCTTGTTGATGGTCGGAAGGGTCAAGCAACCAACGGAGTCCGCCAGCCCTCACTTCATGCACGCCAGACGGTTTCAGTTTGAACAAAGCCACCAAACTGGACACCACTCTCCACCTTCCTGGGTGTCGGATTGCACGGCCGTAGAAGGCGATCAAGTGAGTAAGCAAAGATAAAGTTTTGGGCATGACAAAGATTGATGATACAAGCAAGTCAGGCGCTATCGAGCTAACGTTTCTGACAAATGGGGCATCCGTTGTTTCGGGTCATCGCAGGCGGTTTTGTCTCAGACGATTCAGCGGCCGCTCAATACAAAAATTCAAAAGGAAAAGTTGAAGTGACCGGCAGTTTCTAGCGTGCGCGAGATACCTGTCTTTTGCCCACAAGCCCATCAAAGCATAGGCGTGAGCACGCGCTTCCCGCACCGCTGGAGAATGAACCATGTCATCCTGGAGGCGCCGACTAAGCATCATGACACGGGGTATCCTGATTCATGGTTTGAAAATGCCAAAGTCCAATGGGGTTTAGTTTCGGATGCTTTCAGGGACGCTAGACTCTGCTAGCCCTTTCTGCTTCGAAGCTGATTTGGAGGTTGAAATATAAGTGGGATTGAGGTTGTGGAAACCGCGATTCACCATCGCTTCAATGAGCGACCCGCTGAGCCACCGCTCGATAAACGGAGGCGAACTGGTCCAGGACCTTCGAGTAGCAATGATGTTCGAAAACATGTGTTGAAGCAGCAGCGCCCACGCGGGTTCTCATGTCCGACTGAAGGTAAGCGGATCGCAGGGCCACAGCCCAATCACGAACATGATGCGGCACGACCCAGTGTTCGTGTCCATTCCGCCCGATCTCCCTACCATCTTTAGGGAATCCGTCAAACGGAGCTACTAGGGAAGGCAGCCCGCAAGCCATTGCCTCCAGGAGAGCATTGGGCAAACCCTCACAATAGGAGGGCAAGACGAAGGCATCAGCGGCGCGGAGCCAATCCTCGACTCGTTCGGTGGCGGGCTCAAAAATCACCGGAGCACCGGACGGATTCACTTGGTCTAGGGCGGCAGTGAGCCGCGTCTGAAAGATCCGATGAGCGGTTTGCAATTCTTGAGTCTGGAAGGTGG
>JBIPLL010000746.1:0-2580 GCA_044368425.1 Beijerinckiaceae bacterium | reverse complement strand
GAACATGGGACGAACTTAGCGCGGCGATCGAAAGCGGCTATCCGGTAACGCTGGCATCTTCGCAGGGGTTCCAATCTGTTCGCAACCGCGACGGCATCGCGGAGGCTAGCGGAACATGGATGCACCAAATGGCGGCCCTAGCGGTGCGCCACAAGAAAAACGGATCGCCGGATGATTGCGTTTTGATTCTAAATAGTTGGTCGCCTAACTGGATATCCGGCCCGAAATGGCCGGCGGATCAGCCGGATGGTTCGTTTTGGGCTAGGCGCTCCGTAGTGGAGCGAATGCTAGAGGATGCTTGGGCGATCGGTGACACGAATGGATTTAAGTATCGCGATCTGAACCACCGCGATTGGTTGCAACCTAACGTCGAATCTTCGAACATTCTGGATACATCGCATGACCGAAACTAGCGCCGCGATCGTAGCCCCGGCCGGCGAATCGCGAGAGTTCCCAAAGTTTGACCGCAAAACAATCACGCTAGCCGTCGCCATTTTCGCGGGCGGTTGGATGATAGGGCAACAGGCTGGCGATTCGTTTTTGCCGTGGCAGCCAAACGGCAAAAGCCGTCCCGTGGCGAAGTTTTTCGCGCGGCTTGCGAAAACAGGGTTATGGCTAATGCTCGCCGCAGAGCAACCGCAGACGGCTAGCCACTACACGAATCACGCTTATCGGCACGGCGAACTAAATCACCGGGAGGGTTGGTAATGTTTTCGCTTATCGGGTGGATTGTCTGCGGGCTTATCGCTGGGTCGATTGCGGAATGGTTCGTTCCGCTTGATAAGCCGTCGCCGGGGTGGCAGACGATTGCAACCGGCGTGGCCGGTAGCATCGTTGGCGGCATGGTAAACGGGTTTCTGACCGGGGACGCCTACTCGCCGGCTGGCCTAGTTTGGTCGGTGATTGGCGCGGTGCTCTGTCTGTTTGCTTATCGATCGTTCGTCGCTCGGGGGGTCTAAGAAATGGCGATGCTATGGCGGTGGGTTGTGGCGTGGCTGGTATGGCTTTCGTCCGATCCCGGGCAGATTGATAGCGAACGGCCCCGCGCGGCCGCGGCCGTCGCTCTGGCGGCGGCTTCGCTTGCCCGCGACGGTTCCCCGGCCCCAGTTCCACCGGCCCCGCCGGGGCCAACGGATTGCGTCTGCGGCAGCACTTGCGTCCGCGGGGTCTGGAAACCCGATGGCAAGATTGAGCAGCGTTGCGCGTGCGGCTGCCCGCGTTGCGTCAGCGAGCGCGCCAAGGGTGGCGCGGCCCCCTGCCCCGGCGGCAAATGCCCGCCGGCATCCGGCCGCTAGCGGCGAGGGGGTAGCCCGTGGGTGATTCCTCGACGGCGCTACTGGCCGAACTTCAGCGCACGATCCGCGATCGGCTTGGGGAGCCGGCGCGAACGATCCCGAACACTTGCGACGTTATGACGCAAGAAGCCGCGCGCCAGTGGCCGCTACGGGCAATGCTGCGGCTGGCAAAAAACCCGGCGACGAAAACCGCCGGGCGCGAAACGATCAACGCCGTCAACGTCTGCGCGGCGAAATGCCGCGAGGAACTGGAATACCGCTGGGGCTATAGCCCCTCGACTGATCGGGCTATCGGCTTGCTAATGCGGGCGGTTGTGGTGGAGTTCGCAAACCTATGGTTTCGCGATCAGGATACGCGGCTTAACCTTTGCCGAATCATCGCGGTGATACGGAAACCAGAATAGCCAGCGCGTCGAGGGTTTCCGCGACGGCCCGCGCTAGCCGCGAATCGCTGCCAAGTTCCTGCCCGATACGGATAAGGAGTAGGGCGCGAACCAGAGAATCCCAACGCGGTTTCATGGCTGCCCCCCCGCCGGCTGCCATTGCTCAAGCGCCTCGACGGCTTGCCAAGTTTCTTCGGTGACGCTTGGGCGCTCGCGGCTATGCTCAATCATTCGAACGTGTTCGGTCGCTTCGAAAATGGCGCGGCGAGTAGTGACGTAGTTGCCAACTAGCCAGCCATCGACGCCAACGGAAATAGTTCCGCTAGCCAGAGCCGCAAACTCTACGCGGTGATTTAGGACGGTGCATTTTACGCTAGGCATCTTCGTGGTTCCTTTGATTGCGCCGCGATGTTACGGCTTTGGCTTCCAATCGTTCCCGCCAGCCGGCCACCGTGGCCGGCTGGCATTCTATCAATCGTTTGCGGCGGCCCCGCTGCGCTCTAGATACCGTTCCGCCTCGCATATCGCCGCGTGGCATTCATCGGCCGCCCGTTTGCATTCCTCCGCGCCGCGGCCTGTCGCGTCCAAAAACTCGCGGCGGCGGCTGACGATTTCGCGAAGTATGCCTAGCGTTTCGTTGTGCATTTTCACAAGCGACACAATCGCGGCGGCGGTGGTTTTGGTGGGTTCCATGTTTATGTTCCTAGGCCGCCCGCCGGCCCCATGCCGGCGGGCGGTTGGCTTTCAGCCTTCGAAGCCCGCCACCGTGATAGAGCGGCGATCGGCCGACACGGTTGGCGACATTGAATAGCGGCCGAACGGCGCGAACTGTTCAACCCCTTCCCAAACCTCAACGCCGCGGCGAACTTCCTCGCCGTTGACCAAAACCCAAACGCTAGCGG
>JBIPLL010000539.1:0-2584 GCA_044368425.1 Beijerinckiaceae bacterium | reverse complement strand
TCCGGCAAGGATGCGTCATAACCGCGCCCACCGCCGTCTCCGCCAAGCCCGCAAGCACCGCCATCTCCCGCAACAGCGCGACGATCTCTCCACGACGCGGGATCGCACGGTCAGATGGAATGGCTGGCTGCCATCGAGAGATTCGAACTCGTAGATGGCAATCGAATTCTATGGTTTTGAAAAGTCGCACCAATTTGCCGCGATATGTCGAGAAAGCGCCGACTGAGACTTTCGCAGCGGAAAATGGCCGATTTTGCCGCTAGAATCGCCGCAAGTCGTCTCTTGCGCGCGGCGATGCCAGCTCGATATCATACAAAAAATAGGAAAAGTCTTCAATATCATGAACTTAGTGGCTGGGGCGCCTGGATTCGAACCAGGGGATGGCGGAATCAAAATCCGCTGCCTTACCGCTTGGCTACGCCCCAACGAAGCGGCGGGACCATAGTCGCGGCCCGGAGAGCGCGCAACCGGGATCTCGCGGGGAAGCCCGGCTTCGCACAGGACAATGCCGACCGCGCGTAAATCGTGCAGGCACTTCGCCACTGGACATCGACCGGACCATGCGCCGCGGGTGCGGCCTGCGCCGGCGGGAGAAGCGCAGCGACGCACCAGATCGAGGCTTGCGGCCCAGCCGGTGCGCCGCTATAAGCCGCGCACCGGCTGGGGCCTCGCCCCGCACCAGAGGCCGGTTCTTGGCATCGGAGTGTAGCGCAGTCTGGTAGCGCACCTCGTTCGGGACGAGGGGGTCGCAGGTTCGAATCCTGCCACTCCGACCAATCTTCGCCAATATCTGAACATCGTCAAACATCGTAGCGGCAGCGTCAAAGACAGCCCGTTGCCGACATGCCGCGCCCATTCGCGGCAGGATGCGCGAGAGGCTTGTACCTCCCGCGCTGCCCGCAGGTCGATCCTACTTGTTCTCGCTTATGTCCGAAGTCGGCCGCCCGGCTGGCTTGGCGGATTTCGAGAAGCCGTTGAAGATCATGTCGGGCGCGCTCGTATTGTGGCGCGAGGGCACGAGGCGGCCGGCCCAGAGATCGGTCGCCTTGGCGCCCTTGAAGCCCATGATCGTCGTTTCCTCCCAGCCCGGCGAATTCGGGCCGCGCACGGCGACACGCGCCACATCGGAATTGAACTCGGTGATGTACATCGAGCGCAGCGCGGCGAAGGGCTTGCCCTGGATCGGCGGATCGAAGGTCACGTCCAGAACCTGCGCCTCGTCATCCGCCTTCGTGATCGCCAGCCTGGCCGTGCCGCCCTGCGCGAAGGACAGGTTGAAGCTGCGCGTCGCCGGATCGAAGGCGATTTCCTTCAGCTTCACGACAGGCCGCCCGGCTTCCTCGATCGGACCCACGAGGAAGGAACTGCCATAGGCCGACCAGCGCAGGTGGCTTGGCGGCAGCGGGCGGGCGCGCCAATAGCCATCCGGCGGATAGACGACGAGAACCTCCTCGGACCGATCCTTGCTCAGCATCCAGACCTGCACGAGATGCAGGCCGTGCTCGACCCGGTCGCCGACCCGGAACGGCACGTCGGCGGGCCGCCAGAAACCCGGAAACGTATAGCCGACCAGCCACAGATCGATCGATTCGTAGAACGTGATGCGCCGCGGCTGGGCCGGGAAGACCGGATCGCCGGTCATGTCGCACGCCGTCCAGTCGGCCGCGAAGCGGTCCATGGCAAGCGCGCCGATATAGGCCGGATGCGCCGCCTCGATGCGGAAGCTGCGCACCTCGGGAGAGGTCAGGGTCAGCGTGACATTGTCCTTCTCGGCGCACAGCACCGGCTCGGACTTGTTGGCCACGTCGACCGGCACCCCGTCGAGGGTGGCAGCCTGAGCGGCCCAGGCCGTCAATACGAGGGCCGTGAGCGCGGGCAGTGCGCGCCGTGCGAATGAGGCGGGAAGGATCTGCGTCACGAAAAGCCCCTCGATCAATGAAAACATGCGAAACGCGCCATTACGGCATCAGGATGGCAAGGCGAGCGTCGCATAGATGTCGCCCGAATTCGCCTCGTGAGGCAGGCCCGCAACCAGCGCTGCCATGGCCGGGCCGTCAACGAACCCGTCATCGGTGAAGCGGTGGCTTTCGCCAAGCGCCAGCCCGAAAGACCGGTAGCCTAGCCCGGAGAGCATGCCGAGGCAGGCGAAGGCGACGTCGCGCTGGATCGTGGTGAACTCGAAGGAGAGCGCCGGAACGGGCCGCGAGAGCCCGGCGAGCACATCCGCCTCGAAACCCTCGACGTCGATCTTGACGAAGGCGGGCTGGCCGAACCGCTCGATCAAGCCGTCAAGCGTCACGCAGGGCACCTCGATCGAGCGGTCCCAGACCTGACCCTCCCAGCCCCCTGCCCCGTCGGCAGCGGCGATGAAGGCGCCCGATGCGGTCGAGACTGTCGGATTGGCGCTGTTGACCCGCAGCGTGACGCTGCCCTCGCGCGGCCCGGCCGCCGCCTCGATCAGCGTCACCTCGCGATCACGCCCGTGGATCAGCCGGATCGCGCGCGCCGGCCCCGGTTGGGGCTCCAGCGCCACGACGCGCGCGCCGAGCGCCCGGAATGCCCGCACCCGGTCCCCGACATGCGA
>JBIPLL010000557.1:0-2584 GCA_044368425.1 Beijerinckiaceae bacterium | reverse complement strand
CTAACGATGAGCAGTTAGCACGCGCTCTCGATGAACTCGGGCTCGCCTAATACCTTCACACGAATATGCGAAACGCCTTTGCCCAAGAGATCTATGATTTGGCAGCCCGCGACGAACGGATCGTCCTGCTGATGGGCGACATTGGAAACAGACTGTTCGACAAATACAGGGCGCAGTTTCCTGACCGTTTCTTCAACTGCGGTGTGGCTGAAGCCAACATGGTCAGTGTGGCCGCAGGTCTTGCTTCGGAGGGAATGCGGCCAGTCTGCTATACGATCACCCCGTTCCTCACCTACCGTTGTCTGGAGCAAATTCGGGTTGATGTCTGCTATCACAACGTTCCAGTCGTTCTGGTCGGGACTGGCTCCGGCCTGTCTTATGCCTCCCTTGGTGCCACTCATCATTCCTGCGAGGACATTGGTATGCTTCGACTCCTTCCGGGAATGAGCGTGCTATGTCCGGCCGATGCCTTGGAAACCAAAGCCTGTCTGGCGGCTGCCTTCGCTCATCCGGGACCGGTTTACATACGCATCGGTAAAAAGGGCGAACCCGTGGTTCATTCCGTGCGTCCTGACATCCAAATCGGCCGTGCGTTTCCGCTGCGTTCTGGAGAAAAAATTTGCATTCTGGGCACGGGTGTCATGACCCATGTCGCGCTGGCAGCGTCCGATCTCATTTCCGTCCGGGAAGGTTTTGCCCCTGCAGTGGTCAGTTTCCACACTGTCAAACCGCTGGACGAGGATTTTCTCGCCCAAACCTTCGCCAGCTTCGACCTCGTCGTTACCGTCGAGGAACATAGCGTTCTGGGTGGACTGGGTGGGGCAGTGGCCGAATGGGCTGCGCGTCAGCGCGGACTGCGTGCTCGATTGTTGACCTTAGGCACGGCTGATGAATTTCTTCATGAAACTTCTACCTTAAAAAGTGCACGCCGCCATTTTGGACTGACTCCAGACCGAATTGCGGATCGCCTCATCGATTCCTGTCAATGAACCCCAACACCCTTGGGTTCCAGCCATATCCTAGATGAAGACTCTTGCCGCCATCCTCGTTCAAACATCGCAACCACTCGAAATTGACGAGGTGGACATTCCGTCGCTAGGATACGGGCAGGTGCTGGTTGAGGTTGTCGTCAGCCGCATCTGTGGCTCGCAAATTGGCGAGATTGACGCCGTCAAAGGCCCAGACAGATATCTTCCACACCTTATGGGTCATGAAGGGGGTGGTATCGTTCGTGAGGTGGGACCTGAGGTTACCCACGTTAAGCCAGGAGATCATGTCGTACTCCATTGGAGGCCCGGTGCCGGAATTCAGGCAAGGCCGCCCGTTTACCATCGGTCCGGACAAAAGGTCAATTCCGGCTCCATAACCACCTTTCAACAATTCACCGTCGTGTCCGAGAACCGACTGACCGTGGTTCCTTCCGACCTTGATTTTGAAATCTGTGCCCTGCTGGCAGACACTCTCACCACGGGATTCGGTATCATCACTCGAGATGCTTCGGTGCGGGTGGGTGAGTCCGTAGTCGTCATTGGGGTTGGCGGAATCGGTCTGGGCGCAGTGCTCGGCGCCCATCTGGCGGGTGCCCACCCAATCATTGCAGTCGATTTGTTTGACCATAAACTCGCCACGGCGCGGATATATGGGGCAACCCACACGGTCAACACGACGAGGGACGATCTGGCTGCGGTTTTGGAGCAGATTCTCGGCCATCAGCGTGGGGCTGACGTCGTTGTCGACGGAACGGGTCAGCCGGGAGTCATCGAACTGGCCTACCGTTTGACACAACCAAAGGGACGCACCGTACTCTTCGGCGTGATGCACCACGCTAAGTCGGTGGCACTGCACACACTGCCGCTTCACCTTGGCAAAGCGCTACTCGGCAGCGAAGGGGGCGCCAGCCGTCCCCAGGATGACATTCCGCGCTATGTTCGGATGATGCAAGACGGTCGCTTTGACCCGTCAGGATTCGTCTCCCACCGACTTCGCTTGGACCAGGTTAATCTTGGAATCGCAGGAATGCGTTCTGGCGAGGTCATCCATGCGATGATTCACTTCGACGACTTTGTCCCGGTTTCCCTCTCATGAAGATCGGTATCGATTTCGACAACACGCTGGTGTGCTATGACACCTTGTTCTTCCAGGTTGCACTGGAAAAGGGTCTCATTCCGGCGGATCTGGAACCCAACAAAATCAAGGTTCGCGATTATCTGCGCTCTGTCGGCCGTGAGGATGATTGGACCGAAATGCAAGGCTACGTGTATGGTCCCCGGCTTGCGGAAGCTGAACCCTATCCTGGCGCTGCAGAGTTCTTTCAGTTGGCGCGAGATGCAGGCCACGAATTGATTGTCGTCAGCCATAAGACAATCCACCCTTACAAAGGACCCGCCTACGATCTGCACGCGGCCGCCCGCTCATGGCTCAAGATCCACCCTGCGTTCGCTGACACCAGCTTGTTTCTCGAGGTAACAAAGCGAGACAAAGTAATCCGTGTCGGCAGAGAGGGTTGTGCCGTCTTTATCGACGATCTTCCAGAGATTTTCGCCGAACCCGACTTCCCCAAGGAAGTCGTTCAGGTTTTGTGTGA
>JBIPLL010000568.1:0-2586 GCA_044368425.1 Beijerinckiaceae bacterium | reverse complement strand
GAACGGCGTCCCGCTCAAACCCCATACGGGCGAAATGGCTCCTAGCGACCAACTGGCGGCGAATGCACGACGGCTTCATGCTATTCTGGGTATATAAAACAAAATTGAAATCATTTTTATATATAGGAACGTCGTAAACGGAATAGGTAAATGAGTATGGAATGAAATTGATTGACTCTAACGTCCATTCAGTTACTTTATTTCAGGGATGCACAGGCCCAACCAACGGGTTTCGGAAAACAGGCATGTAGTTAAGCATTGGGAGAGAGCCATGAAAATCGAGAAGCCAGAAATCAGCTTCAATAGCGCGGACGCGAACGGCAGTTCCCGCGTCAGCGAGACCGAATTCGCCGACGAGATGCAGTATGCGTTCGGCGATAATATCAGTCGCCGCGAGTTCGGTCAGATCAAGGACTATTTCAGCAAGGCGGCCGGTGACCTGAGTTTCAACAAGCTGATGAACGACGACGGCGTTCTGAAGACGAAGGACCTCGCCGAGAAGCTGTTCGGCAAGATGGACCGCAACGATTCTGGCGTCTTGGGTCGGCCCGAGTGGAACCTTGCACGCGGCAAGCCCAAGGATGGCGGCAAGCCCGAGGACGGCGGCAAGCCCGAGGACGGCGGCAAGTGCGAGGATGGCGGCAAGGGCGCTGGCGGGCCCGACGACTGCGGCAAGCCCGAGGATCCGCGTGGCAAGAATGGTCCAAAGTCGCTTGAAGATCTCAAGTTTGGCGATCTGGACAGGGACAAGAGTGGGCGGATCAGCGTCGGTGAAGCTGGTCGCGCCATCATGGGCCTTTTCGACAAGAGCGGGAACGGCCAGATTGGCGGGAACAGCAAGATTGGCAAGAAAGAGCTGGAGTCCCTGTCAGAGTTCCTTGGACTCGACAAGAAGGCCACTAAGGATCTCGCTGGCAGAGACGGCAAGGTCAGCGGCGCAGAAATTGAAAAGTTCTTCAGGAATGAATTCAAGGAAGGTGATTACGGCAAGTTTTTGAACCCGAGTGAGTTTGCCGACTGGAAGAAGTCAAAGCTCAACGACATGGAAGAGTCGTAAGAGTGCATTGACTTCAGTTCATTCAGAAGGGCCGCGCAAGCGGCCCTTCTTCGTTCAAGAGACATGCTTGAAGGGAACATTGGAGTGATCAGTTGCCGGCAAGCTGCCGCAACATCAACTGCCCCGACACCACCTGATCATAAACGATCCAGCCCAGGATAATGACCATCGGGATCACGATCCAGGCCACCAGTTCCTCGAACCAGATCCGGCGACGACGGCGCTCCCAGCGCTGTTCCTGCATCCGACGGAACACGATTAGCGCTCCGGCTTGACCAGCGGCAGCTTCGGCACGGTCCGTACGGGGCCGCCGACCAGATCGACGCCACCGCCTCGCCCACCCGCATCCGGCGCGCTGCCGCCTGTCGGCGGCTTGGGCTCTTTCCCGCCAGAGCCGCCTCCCTTGCCCGAACGGGCGCTGCGACGCGGCGCGCCCCTGTCGAGATCGGCCTTGGGGGCCTTGCGGCGTCGCTCGCGCACCGCTTCGGCCACGTCCTTCTCAGGCTTGGGAGACGATGGCCCCTCCGGGAATTCGAAAGCCAGGCTCTTGCTGCCCTTTTCGTCTGTTGCCACGACAACCTTGACCGCACCGCCACCCTTCAGGCGCCCGAACAGCACTTCGTCGGCCAACGGCGTCTTGATCGTGCGCTGGATAAGCCTGCCCATCGGGCGAGCCCCCATCGCCTCGTCATAGCCATTCTCGACGAGCCAGGCCCTCGCCTCTTCCGTCAGCTCGATCGTGACATTGCGGTCGGCGAGCTGCGCCTCGAGCTGCAGGACGAACTTGTCGACAACCTTGGCGACAACCTCCTTCGGGAGATGCCCGAAGGAAATAACCGCATCCAGACGATTGCGGAACTCCGGCGCGAACAGCTTGTTGATCGCCTCTTGGTCGTCGCCTTCGCGCCGGACGCGGGTAAAGCCCATCGCGGGCCTCGCCATGTCGGCCGCGCCTGCATTGGTCGTCATCACCAGGATCGTATTGCGGAAACTGACCTGCTTGCCGTTATGGTCGGTGAGCTTCCCGTGATCCATGATCTGCAACAGGATGTTGAACAGATCGGGATGGGCTTTCTCGATCTCGTCGAGCAGCAGCACGCAATAGGGGTGCTGGTCGACGCCATCGGTGAGCAACCCGCCCTGATCGAAGCCGACATAGCCGGGAGGCGCACCGATCAGCCGCGAGACCGTGTGCCGCTCCATATACTCCGACATGTCGAAGCGGAGCAGCTCGACACCGAGCACGGTTGCGAGCTGGCGCGCGACCTCCGTCTTGCCGACACCCGTCGGGCCTGCGAACAGATAGCAGCCGATGGGCTTCTCGGCATCGCGCAGCCCGGCGCGGGCGAGCTTGATGGCAGAGGACAGCGAGTCGATGGCCGCATCCTGCCCATAGACGACGCGCTTGAGCGTCGTCTCGATATTGCGCAGCACCTCCGCATCGTCCTTCGAGACGGTCTTGGGCGGAATGCGCGCCATCGTGGCGATGGTATTCTCGATCTCCTTCAGGCCGATCGTCTTCTTGCGCC
>JBIPLL010000558.1:0-2587 GCA_044368425.1 Beijerinckiaceae bacterium | reverse complement strand
CCCGGCCTCCCTGAAACTACCCCAGCCTGCGTGGTTGTCGATGCCGCCGTCCAGGCTTTCGGCAAGGTGTTCCTGGATCGCCTGCTTCAACTTCTCCCGCTCAGCGTGATGCCGCCGCGCACGGGCGGCGTCGTACAGCTTGCGGTAGCGATCACGGGTGGACTCGTTGGGCACAAGGCCGCATTTCGGATTCTGCCGCACGAACTCGTCAAGCTGATACGGGCTGCCCGGTAGCGGCAGCGCGACGAACTCATTTACCGAAATCTCCTCGGCGACGAGGGCGGCATGGGCATCGAAGTCCGGCGGCGGCGTGACATGATCCGGAAAGAGCCACATATGCCGCAGCGCGATGTGCATGACCTCGTGGAGAAGGACGCCGGCCACCTCGAGGTCAGAGATGCTGTTCACAAACTCAGGGCTCCACAGCAACTGCACGCTCCCGCAGGCCCAGCACACGCCCATCGTCCCAACGGCGGCATCGGGCCGCGCCCGCCAGCCGGCTGCGAGGTGGCCGTGGAATGGATGGGTCCGCACCAAGACGCCGAGTGCCCGGGAGAGTTTTATTTTCGCAGTCGCGACGGCGTGGTCGGCGGACCGACTACGGCCGGGAGTTGCCGTGCTCATTTGGCCGCTCCAGGGCGGCCGCCAGCCTGTCCTTCATCCCCCTGGGTCTGCTTCGGGATCAGAAATGTGTAGCCCAGCTCCAACAGGCATCCAGTGGCCTGTTCGGCCAGATCGCCCGGCAGCGCCCTGAAGAAGGACCGGACGTTGCCACGATGAAGCACGTTGGCCCGAAGCCCTTCGGCGACACCTTCCGGCCGCACCCACTGCAGCACGGTCCGCATCGAAGCGGCCAGCAGGTCGAACCGCCCCTGCCGCTGCCACCGGTGCATGGTCGCCTTGCTGGTGGGCCAGTTGTGGATCACATCGGCCGGCTTGATGGGCAGCTCGGTGCCGAGGATCAACCTCATCAGAGCAGTCGTGTGGATCGGGCCGATCAGGCCGTTGAGTGCCGTGATGATCGTGTCGGGTGAACGATCGAGCAGCTCGGCGCCGGCGGCAGCGAGCGTCCGAGAGGCGTAGGTCCACGACCGCGGATTCGAGCCCCCCTGCGACTCATCGAGCGAGCTGGGAACACTCTCGACATATTCGATGACTTTCGGGTGAATGTCGTTTTCTGGCTGCCGGGCCCAGGCCGCCCACTGGCTGACCGAGGCACAGACATCGATCCGCATGAAGCGGCTCATCAAGGCCGCGTCGAGGAGGTCCACATGGTACCCTTCGGTCTTCGGATTGATGCAGGCCATCGGCAGCCACCCGTCGGGAAGCCGGTACGAATTCAAGCGGCGGCTCGTCAGCAACTCGAGGCACGTGGCCTGCATAAACCTCGGGGCACGATTGATTTCCTCGATGAGCAAAAACCCGCCCCGGCCAGTCTCCCGTGGAAGAAACTCGGGCGGCACGAACGTCGTGGCGCCGGACTCAAGCCGCGGCAGCCCGACGAGGTCCGGCGGCTCCATCAGCGACAGGTCGCGCGAGATGCAGTCGATGCCCAGGGCCTTCGCCGCGGCGGCTGTGATCTCCGACTTGCCCAAGCCGTGCGATCCAACGAGCATCGCCGGCACGTTCGCCTGGTAGGCGAGCGACAGGAGTTCGATCACGGCCGGACCGATCGGGGCGGCCGTGCCCATTTCAGCGCCAAGCAACGGGGCGTCCGCACCCGCATGCAATCCGCTGCTGCCCGCCGCGGTGGTCGCTGCGGCCGCCGGCCCAGCCCTTGCCGCCCCAGTCGAGGCCGCCCCAGCTGCAGCCTGGTGGCCCTGATTCCGGAGGGCGACCTGCATGCGGCTCCGCTTGAGAATCTGGGCAACCGAGAGCTTCGTGGAATGGGCAGGTGGTTGGTTCGTCGGGGACATTGAAGGACCTTTCACTTGGAAGAATTCGCTTAGGACCAGTGGATGAGGAGCGTGATGAAAGCTGATGCTGACCGGGGTTGTAAGGCTACGAATCAATCCCCAATTTGGTGATGAGGCCTGTGCCGGCATCGGTGAGCACCCATCCCCGACCGGGCGCAGCACTCACAAGGTGTCGGGCCCGCAGCTCGCTGAGGTTCTCCCGCGTAAACGCGATGTCGAGGCCCAGGACGGTGGAGAGCAGCTCGGCAGTGGCCCGACCGTGGCGGGCGATCGTGCTGAGCAGCGTGCGGCCAGTGCCGTCGAGGCCCGCCGCATCGAGCCCCATCCAATCCAGAGCCCGCTCCACAAACTCGTCGGGGATTAGCGGGGACGAGGTCGCGGGCGCCGCAGCCGGGCCAACCACCTGGCCCGGGGTCAGCTCGCCCGTGCTGAACGGGCCTGGGGTGAACGGGCCCGGGGTGCTGGCGGGCGTCACGCGGCCGGTGGCCGCATCCGCCTGGGGCAGTTCACAATCCGGGACGGTGAGGAGGTCTCCGACGATGTCGCCGTAATACCTGTCGCCGGCGCCGTCATAGTTGGCGCTGAAATAGCCGTCACCGACCTTGTCACCCTCGCCAGGCTCCCTACGGAGTGCCTTGTCGAAACCGCCATCACCTTCGGAAGTGCCCATG
>JBIPLL010000538.1:0-2593 GCA_044368425.1 Beijerinckiaceae bacterium | reverse complement strand
GCTTCCATGATTTCATCGAGCCGGGTAATGGCCTGCGGCTTCTCGATCTTGGCCATCACTAGGGCCCGGCCCCGGGTGACCTTGCGCACCTCGGCGATATCCTCGGGCCGCTGCACGAAGGACAGCGCGATCCAGTCGACGCCCGCCTCGACTGCGGCCTCGAGGTCGGCGCGGTCCTTCGGCGTCATTGCCGAGACGGGAATGGTCGTGTCGGGCAGGCTGACGCCCTTGCGGTTGGAAATGCGGCCGCCGACGATGACGCGCGTCACGGCGCGGTCGGGGGTCTCCTCCTCGACGACGAGGCGGATCTTGCCGTCGTCGATCAGGACCGCGTGACCGACTTCGAGAGCCTCGAGAATTTCAGGATGCGGCAGGCGGACGCGGTCGATCGTGCCCGGCGTCGGGTCGGAATCGAGCACGAAGGTCGCGCCCTCGACCAGCTCATGCGCGCCTTCGGCGAATTCGCCCACGCGCAGCTTCGGTCCCTGGAGGTCGGCCAGGATGCCGATCGGACGGTCGAAACGGCGCTCCACCTCACGCAGGACGGCGATACGGGCCGGAAGCGTCTCGCGCGGCGTATGGCTCATGTTGATGCGGAAGATGTCGGCACCGGCCTCGAACAGGCGTGCGATCATGTCCGGCGATTCAGAAACAGGCCCAAGCGTTGCAAGGATCTTCGTGCGCCTGAGCCGCCTCATCATCTGTTCTCCTGTGGTCTGGAATCGGTGAGCTGGATCGTCCAGCTTTTCTGTTCGCCAGTATCGACTTCAAAAAATCCTGCGCGGTCAAAACCGCGAGCAAGGCAATCCTCGGTGCCGCGAATCGTGAATTCACGGTCCTTGGTACACATGAAAGACTTGCCCGACCACTCGCCGCCACGGTCATAATCGACGGCGTGGATATAATAGAAGCGGCTCGCCAGCGTGCCCTTGAGCAGGGTCTCGCAGCCGCGCGGCTTGAGATTCCACCAGCCCTCCGTTACCCAGCCCTGTCCGTCGCGATAGCCGATGGCGATACCCACGCGGCTGCCGGTCATGTTGCACATGCGCAGTTCGGCGAGAGCCGGCGTTGCCAGCCCGATCACGCAGCCCGCCGGCAGGAGCCAGGACAGAAGCGTTGCAATGCGTCGTGCCTTCATCGTGCCTCGCGGGCGGCTTCCCTGACCTCCGGCATCGCCGGCCGATTCGATCCTGGCGCCGGCTGCCCTCCGCCTTGTGCCTTGGCGGTCGCGCCTGCGTCAACCGATCGGCGCGTCAACGGGGGCGGGCGACATAGATCCCGGCCAGGATCAGTCCGCCGCCCAGCGCCTGCACCAGCGTCAGGGCTTCGCCCAGAAGCACCCAGCCGAAGATGGCCGCCGCCACCGCCTCCAGAAAGATGATCAGGGATGAGAAGACCGCAGGCAGCCGCCCCAGCGCCACCGCCAGAAGCCCTTGCCCGGCGCATTGGCTGATCGTGGCCAGTGCCACCAGCGCCCAGAATCCTGCCCAGGTCGTCGGCCAGGGCGACGGTTCGAGCAGGAACGCGACGATGCCCAGCACGATCGCCGTGATGACGCCTGCCTCGAACGTGACGCGGGCCGCGCCGGTTGCGCCGCGCGCCCGTTGCACCGCCACGAAATAGATGGCGAAGAACACCGCCGTCACGAGGCCGTAGACATCGCCGACGATCCGGTCGGGATCGACCCTCATGCTCTGGCCGATCAGCGCGCCGCCACCGGCCAGGCAGAAGGCGAGGCCAAGGATGGTCGATCCGGCAATGGCCTGCCGCTGCACGAGCCAGACGAGCAGCACGACCACGATGGGCGCTGTCGTCGCGAAGAAGGTGGCATTGGCGACCGTCGTCGCGAGGATCGACAGGTGCCAGAAGAAGAGGTCGCCGGCAAAGGCGAAGCCCGCCAGCAGCGTGGCGGCGGTGAAGGACGCCCGGCCTGCGCGCGAGGGCCCCGCATTGCGCTCGGCCACGCGCATCCAGGCGTAAAGCAGCGGCAAGGCCAGCGCGACGCGCCAGAAGGCGCTGGCGAAGGGGCCGATGCCTTCCGCGCGGGCGTGCCGCACGAAGACGGGCGAGATGCCCATGGCGATGGCGCCCAGCACCAGCGCCAGCAGGGCCATGCCGTAGCTCAGTTCGCGCATGGGGGCGCGTGCAACGCTTGTCATCTGCCGGCGGCTCCGGAAGCGCGTCGAGGGAGGATCGAGGCTCCAGAACTGGCTTAGGCCAAGCCGGCACTGCCGTCACGGCTATCCTTCGTCCCGTTCTGCGCGAGCCCTCGGGCGGTCCTGCACCTGTCTTGCCACTTGACGGGAACGCGCCAGTGCGGTTGTCACGGGCGCCGCTCGCGGCCAGAACAGGAGATGCGCGATGACCGACTCGATTGCCGCCGACCAGCTCAAGGCCTTTGTGGAGCGCATCGAACGACTCGAGGAAGAGAAGGCGGCGCTCGCCAGCGATATTCGCGATGTCTATGCCGAGGCGAAGGGCAACGGTTTCGACATCAAGATCCTGCGCAAGGTGATCGGCCTGCGCAAGAAGGATCGCGACGAGCGCATGGAGGAAGAGGCCGTGCTTGACCTCTACATGCAGGCGCTTGGCA
>JBIPLL010000537.1:0-2597 GCA_044368425.1 Beijerinckiaceae bacterium | reverse complement strand
GAAATCGGCCTTGACCGCGTCGCTGTCCTCCGGACGCGCGGCGCGGTCAAGTGCGGTTATCCAGACCAGAGCAACAAGCGGGGACAGCGTGGCCGGCACGCTCGAAAACATCGACATCGACATCCGGATCGTGCTCGGCACGGCAAGGCTGCCGATCCACCGCATGCTGCGCATGGGCCGCGGGTCCGTCATCGAGCTTGAGACGGCAGAGAACGACGAGGTCGAGATTTTCGCCAACGACGTGCCCATTGCCCGCGGCCTGGTCATCGTGAACGGCAACTCGATCTCGGTCGAGATCATCGACCTCGTGCGCAAGCCCGAGAAGGTCCAGGCCATGTCGGACCATGCTCTAGCGCACGCTGGCTGAACCAATCCACTGCCGTTTGCCCTGAACAGCACCGCGCCCCTTGTGCCCCCCGGATCGATCTGTTAGACGCCACTCCGCGTCGGGGGAAACCCTCGCACGCGGCCATGGCGGAATTGGTAGACGCGCTAGCTTGAGGTGCTAGTGGGGAGACCCGTTGAGGTTCGAGTCCTCTTGGCCGCACCATCTTCTTCGAGCTCAGGCTCCGGAACGGCAGCATCCGCAAGGGCGCTGCCGTTTTCGTATTCTACGCCCGCCGTCGCCAGCCCCGGCCTGCCTCGCGCAATCCGGTCGCGCCGCCCCCCGCTGCCAGATGCACGATGCGATAGCCGTTGTCGCGCAACCCCGCGAGAAAGGCAGGCAGCATGGCAACCGTCTGTGGAACCGGGTCATGCAGCAGGAAAATGCCACCCTTCTGCTCGCGCAGGCGACGCATGGCGAGCGCAAGCAGCGTCTCCGGCGACATGGGGTTCCAGTCGCTGCCCCAGGCATCGGCTCCGAAGATCGTGAAGCCACGCGCGATCAGCCAGTCATTGAGGTCGGTCCGGTCCGCGAAACCAGGATAGCGGAAGAAGGGAACACGCGCCGTTCCCGCTTCACGTCCAAAGCCGCTCGCGCCATAGGCCGCCGTCTCGACCGCTGCGACCCCGGCAACGATCTCGCCGATCACGGCTGCATAGGAGCGCTCGCGCATCGTCCACGGATGAGTGAGCGTATGATGCGCAACGCAATGCCCCTCCGACACCATGCGCCGCACAAGCCCGGGCTGGGCCTGTGCATTGCGGCCGATAAGGAAAAAGGTCGCGCGCACCCCCTCCGCCCGCAGGATGTCGAGAACGCGCCCGGTTTGCGGGCCGGGTCCGTCATCGAGCGTCAGCACGACCTCGCCCGGCGCAAGATCGAGCGTCAGCGGATAGCTCTTCAGCCCGACGCTTAGACCCGCACCGACCCCCACGACGCGCGACGTGCCCAGTCGGGCCTGCGCCACGGCCGGCAGGCGCGACAGCACAAGCCCGGCCCCGGCCGCCAGCAGGCTGCGGCGGCTCGGGCCTAGTCTTGAACTGCCGGATCTGGATTGGCGCGAAAATGGCATGAGCGAACCGGATGAAGCGCGACGACAAGCCGACTGGTCGCAATCCTGCCGCCTTCGTCGTGAATTCCGCGTGAACGCAGCCAGCCCGGTTGCAAGCCTGCCCCCGCCTGCCTAGAAGGCGGGATCACCAGTCGAAACGCCACTCCCCAGCGGGGCCACGCGATGCAGGACGCCGACGACCGTGCGGCGGCAGCCGGGCCGACGGCGCCGGGTTCCGCCCTTCCCCCGCCAGTTCCGCCGGAAGCAGACGCCGTGACGGCGTTTCGCGACGAGGACGGCGACGTGCAAACGGCTTTCATCGAGCGGGTGGCGCGCGCGATCGCGGCTGATGACGCCAGCGGGTTGAAGCGGCTTGTCGACGGCCTGCACGAATCGGATACGGGCGCGCTGATCGAGGCGCTCGATCCCGACGAGCGCCCGCGCTTCGTCGAATTGCTGGGCGCCGATTTCGACTTCACCGCGCTGACCGAGGTCGACGAGACGATCCGCGCGGAGATCCTCGACGAGCTCGAGGACGAGACGGTTGCGCAGGGCGTGCGCGACCTCGATTCCGACGACGCGGTCTATATCCTTGAGGACCTCGACGAGGCCGAGAAGACGGCCATTCTCGCTCGCCTGCCCGCCATCGAGCGCGATGCCCTGCGCCGCAGCCTCGATTACCCGGAAGGCAGCGCGGGACGGCGCATGCAGAGCGAGATGATCGCCCTGCCGCCCTTCTGGACGGTCGGCCAGACCATCGACTTCCTGCGCATCTCGACCGACCTGCCCGAGACCTTTTACGAGATCTTCGTCGTCGACCCCGGCCAGCGGCTGCTCGGCCATGTGGCGCTCGATCGGCTGTTGCGCACGCGCCGCCCGGTCCGCATCGCCGACATCATGGCCGATGACCGTCACCGCATCGAGGCGACGGAAGACCTCGAGGACGTGGCCCGCGTCTTCCAGCGCTACAATCTCGTCTCCGCCGCCGTCGTCGATGATGGCCAAAGGCTCGTCGGCGTGCTGACGATCGACGACGTCGTCGACGTCATCGAGGAGGAGGCCGACGAGGACCTGAAGGCGCTCGGCGGCGTCAAGGGCGACGAGGAACTCTCCGACAGCATCCGGGATATCGCGCGCAGTCGCTTTGGCTGGCTCTTCATC
>JBIPLL010000534.1:0-2612 GCA_044368425.1 Beijerinckiaceae bacterium | reverse complement strand
CCGTCCCCGCCGGTGAGGACATTGGCGCCGCTCGTTCCCGTCAGTGTGAGACCCACAACGACACTCCCTCAAGGCCGTCGGAAGCACGACGGCATCATTGCAAAACCACGGCAACCGGCGCCGGAGGGCCGGTTGGATTCAGGGGGCAGGCGACCGCCCGGAGCGGTCATGACGCTGGATTACGCGGACGCGACTTCAACGCGAGACACCCCGCCATGGATCCGTAGCCGCCTGCCATCGGCAGCGCGGACGCAATCCGGCATCTGCATGACGCATCTGCGCGCTCAGGCGCCGCATCTGTCGTCGTGCAGGGGAGCCCGTAGCACTGGAAGCCGGCCGCTTCTGTCCCGCCGCGTCGGCCTCTCTCGGCGCGGGACCCGGTTCCAGTCTCGGTCTCGGGACTTCGGCGGGATGTCATCCCGCCCCTGGTCGGCCTCCTGCGCCGCCCAGTCCCAATCGGTAACTAAATTTTAAGCATCCCATTGACCGTAGGGAAGCCCGAAATAAGGCCAATGCGACGCAATTCCGTCCCATCCCTCCTGGATGGAAATCGAATAATATCAGCTACTTGATCCAGTCGATACCTTGATGCTGCCATCTGGCGTCGATGGAGGGCACGTAATTGTGTCGTCGCAATGGCCCATCAGCGCGCCGCTGCAGCGTCGATTTTCTGCGGTGATTCGCGCCCCGTTCGAATCACGACATAGATGGCGGGGATCACGAGAACCGTCAGCAGCGTGGACGAGGCCAGACCGAACAGGAGCGAGATCGCCAGCCCCTGGAAGATCGGGTCGGTCAGGATCGTCACGGCCCCGATCATCGCGGCGAGCGCGGTGAGCAGGATCGGCTTGAAACGCACCGAGCCCGCTTCGATCAGGACGTCGCGCAACTCGCGGCCCTCGCCCTGGGCATGCCGGATGAAATCGACGAGCAGGATCGAGTTGCGCACGATGATGCCGGCAAGCGCGATGAAGCCGATCATCGACGGGGCGGAGAAGGGCGCGGCAAACAGCCAGTGCCCGATCAGGATGCCGATGAACGTGAGCGGGATCGGCGTCAGGATGACCAGAGGCAGCTTGAACGAGCCGAACTGCGCGACGACAAGGATATAGATCCCGAGCAGCGCGACGCCGAAGGCCGCACCCATGTCGCGGAACGTGATCCAGGTCACATCCCATTCGCCTTCCCACAGGATCGTGGGGGCGCGCATGTCGTCTGGCTGGCCGTGCAGGCGCAGGATGGGCTTGGGCAGGTCGCCCCAGTCGGCCTTGTCGATGGCCTCCTGCAGGGCAAGCATGCCGTAGAGCGGCGCCTCGAACTGGCCGGCAAGCTCGGCGCTGACCATCTCGGCGGGGCGACCGTTGCGACGGAAAACCGGCTGCGATCCCTCCTCGCGCACGACCCGCACCACATCGCCAAGCTCGACGACGCCGCGCGCACCGGGCTGGAGATTGGCGGGGACGGGTGTGGCCAGCACGCGCTCGTCGAGCACACGCTCGCCGCGCGGGCGCTCGATGACGATGGGGATCGGATGACGGTTCTCGCCGCGATGCGAATAGCCCACCGGCGTCGAGCCGGCGATGAGCCGGATCGTGTCGTGGATGTCGCGATGCTCCACCTCGTGGAACTCGCGCTCGTCCTCGGCAACGGCAAGCCGCAGGCGCGGCGCACGCGGGCCGACCGTGTTTTCGATGTCCACGAGGAAGGGCACCTCGCGCATCAGGGCCTCGACCTTGCGCGCAACGGCCTGGCGCGTCGCGTCATCCGGTCCATAGATCTCGGCGATCAACGTGGCGAGGACGGGCGGACCGGGCGGCGGCTCCACAACCTTGAGCGTCGAGCCCGCCGGCAGCGCGACGGCTTTGACCCTCTCGCGGACGAGCAGCGCCAGGGCATGGCTGTCGCCTTCGCGCTCGTCCTTCGAGGCAAGATTGAGCTGGAGATCGCCCATCTGCGGCTCACTGCGCAGATAGGAATGGCGCACGAGCCCGTTGAAGTTGAACGGCGCGGCCGTTCCGGCATGCAGGCCGATGGAGCGGACCCCCTCAACCGGCGCGACCGCGTCGGCGAGCGCCTGCAGGGTCCGGTGCGTCTCCTCCAGCGAGGTGCCGCGCGGCAGGTCGAGGACAACGGCCAGTTCCGGCTTGTTGTCGAAGGGCAGGAGCTTCACCGTCACGTGGCGCGTCGCGAACAGGCCGAGCGAGGCGAGTGTCGCCACGCCGACCAGCAGCAGGAAGCCGAGCGACCGCGTCCGCGTGCGCAGGATCGGACGCGCGGTTGCCGCGAAGATGCGGCCGAGAATGCCACCCTGCGCCGCATCATGCGCGCCGGCATGGCCTTCCGCATGCGGCTTGCCGATCTTGAGCATCAGCCACGGCGTCAGCATCACGGCGACGAAGAACGAGAAGATCATCGCCGCCGACGCATTGGCCGGGATCGGGCTCATATAGGGACCCATCATGCCCGAGACGAACAGCATTGGCAGGAGCGCGGCCACAACCGTCAGCGTCGCCACGATGGTCGGGTTGCCGACCTCCGCCACCGCGTCGATCGCCGCCTGCGCCCGCGAGCGCCCGTCATTCATCGACCAGTGCCGGGCGATGTTCTCGATC
>JBIPLL010000535.1:0-2612 GCA_044368425.1 Beijerinckiaceae bacterium | reverse complement strand
ATGACATAGGCGATGACGATCGCCGCGAGCGAACCCGACAGGACAAGTCCGACCCCGGACCCCGTGGCGAAACGCGCTACCGCATTGGCGAATGTGTCGAACCACGAAAGCGGAGCGAGCAGGCCGAGCGCCAGCACGGTGCCGGGCACGGCATAGCCGAGGCCGGCCGCACGCAGAAACGCCTTGGGCCAGAGGGAGAGCGCGACCGCGCCTCGCAGGCGGCGGGCGGCCATGACGAGCGCCAGACCGAGCGCCAGCGTCATGACAGTCGCCAGCGAGGCCAGCAGAACCGTATGCCAGAGATCGGCAAGGAAGCCGGCATCGACGGCCTGGACAAGGCGTCGCTTCCAGGTCTCCCAGAGCAGCACGCCCGCCGGCACCCCGAGGCCGAGCAATGGCGGCAGCGCGCAGGCAATCGTGGCGAAGGCGGCGTGGCGTCCTGCCAGCGGAATCGGCACCGGCAGGCGCGGGCGGCGAGTCGACTGGGCGAAGCGCTGGTGCCGGCGCCCCCGTGCCTCCAGCCACATCAGCAGCACGACGATGCCGAGCAGCAGGCAGGCGATCTGGGCCGCGCCCGAGAGGCTGCCGCGATTGAGCCATGTCGAGGTGATGGTCAGCGTCAGCGTGCGCACACCCAGATATTCGCTGGCGCCGATGTCGTTCAGGGTCTCCAGCAAGGCCAGGGCGAGGCCCACAGCGAGCGCCGGGCGGGCAAGCGGGATCGCGACATGTCGGAACAGCCGGCCCGGCCTTGCGCCGAGCGTCCGCGCCACCTCGATCAGCGAAGCCGACTGCGTCAGGAACATCGTCCGGGCCGCAAGATAGACATAAGGGTAGACGACGAGCCCGATCAGGATGATGGCGCCGCCCAGCGAGCGCACTTCCGGAAACCAGTAATCGGCCCGGCTGCGCCAGCCGAACAGCGCGCGCAGGGCGGTCTGGACCGGGCCGATGGCGTCGAGGAGGTCGGCATAGGCATAGGCCGTGATGTAGGTCGGCACCGCGAGCGGCAGCGGCAGAAGCCAGACGAGAAGGTTGCGGCCCGGAAAGCGGAAAAGCGTCACAAGCCAGGCGCTCACCACGCCGATCGACCCGGCAATGACCGCGACGCCCATGAGCAGCAATGCGGTCTGCGTTGCTGCGTGGGGCAGAACGAAGGCGAGCAGATGCGCCCAGAGTTCGCGCGTCGCCGACCATGTTCCCGACATGGCAAGGATCAGCAGCGCGATGAAGGGCAAGGCCACGAGCGCGGCACCGGCCGCCATGATGCCCAGCAGACGGACATTGCCGCGCGAGGAGGGGCGCAAGCCTCGCACGGGCACGGCCGGCGCCGGGCGCTGGCGGTCTTGAAGGGAGGTGGCGGGCGCGTCAGTCATGAACCGCGTCGGCTGCGCTGTCGGATGGATGTCAGCGCCCCGCATGTCACGGGCGGGGCACGCAAACAAGCCCCGGCCGTGCAGGGCCGGGGCTCAGAATCGGGGCAGCTGCCCGCAACGGGGCTCAGTTGTCGAAGCCGACCTTGTCGACGAGCGTCGAGGCCGTCTTGCGATGGCGAGCGGCTTCCGCCAGCGGCAATGTATCGGGCTTGAGCTGACCGAAGGCGGCGACCGTCGGATCGAGCTTGATGCCCGCCTTGACCGGATATTCGAAGTTCAGCGCGGCATAGGCCTCCTGGGCGGCATCCGAGACCAGCCACTCGGCAAGGCGCAAGGCGTTGGCCTTGTTCGGCGCGTTCTTGGGGAAAGCGACGCCCGAAATGTTCATGTGCGTGCCGCCATTGGCGAATGTCGGCAGGATCACGCGCGTCGCTTCGGCCCAGGGCTTACGATCGGTCTCGCGGTGGAGCATCAGCGCCCAGTAATAGGTGTTGGCGATGCCGATGTCGCACTGACCGGCCGCGATGTCGCGGGCCACCTCGCGGTCGCCGCCCGAGGGCTTCTTGGCGAGATTGGCCTTCAGGCCGCGCATCCACGCCTCGGCCTTCTGCTCGCCAAGCCTGGCAACGACAGCGGCGAACAGCCCGATATTGTAGATGTTCTGCCCGGAGCGGATGCAGATGCGCCCCTTCCACTTCGGATCGGCGAGATCCTCGTAGGTGATCGCCGTGTCCTTGACGCGCTCCTTCGAGGCGTAAAGCACGCGGGCGCGGGCCGAGACGCCGAACCAGTTGCCATCCGGGTCACGGTACTGGGCGGGAACTGCCTGTTCGAGCACTGGCGAGCGCACCGGCTGGGTGATGCCGAGATCGACGGCTTCCTTGAGGCGGCCGATATCAACGGTCAGCAGCAGATCGGCCGGCGAATTCACGCCTTCGGTCGCGATGCGCTGCTCCAGCCCCTGCGACGCGAAGATCACGTTGACCTTCACGCCGGTCTGCGCGGTGAACTTGTCGAAGAGCGGCTTGATCAGGCCGGCCTCGCGATAGGTGTAGACGTTCACTTCCTGCGCCTTTGCAGGCATGGCGGCTGCAAGAGCGAGCCCTGCCAGCGCCAAACCGGCCTTGACGATACGGGCGGACGCGCGCGTTCGCCGGGTTTGCATGGTCATCTCAGTTCCTCCTTGCGCCGTTCAAGGCGGCGCCGGCCGTTCAAGATCGCACGCCACGGTCATTG
>JBIPLL010000533.1:0-2622 GCA_044368425.1 Beijerinckiaceae bacterium | reverse complement strand
CGTGGTGGTGACGGCCGACTCCACCAACATGGTCGGCGAAGCGGCAGTGACCGGCCGGCCTCTCCTGGTCTTCGAGCCGTCGGGCGGTCACGCGAAGGTCAGCGCCTTTGTGCACGAGTTGATTCGCGAGGGCGTCGCTCATCCCTTCCAAGGACGCGCGGAAGGTGCCACATACGCCCCCATCGACGCCACGCCCCTCATCGCCGCCGCCATCCGGACGGCGATGGCTGACAGAACCGGCGATGCGAAACGCCGGCAAGCGGCGTCCGCCCTATAGAGAGGAGAGAGCCGCATGCAGGCTGACATCACCGCCAAGAGCGGCACCAACATCAGCGGCACGGGCAACGGCCCGCTTCACGCAAGGGTCATGATCGTCGGCTCCGGTCCGGCCGGATATACGGCGGCGATCTACGCCGCCCGCGCCATGCTCGAACCGGTCCTGATCTCGGGCCTCCAGCAAGGAGGCCAGCTGATGATCACGACGGATGTCGAGAATTATCCGGGCTTTGCCGATCCGATTCAGGGTCCCTGGCTCATGGAGCAGATGCGCCTCCAGGCCGAACATGTCGGCACGCGCCTCGTCTCCGACTACATCGTCAAGGCAGAGCTGACGGCCCGCCCGATCCGCCTGACCGGCGATGGCGGCCAAGTCTATACCTGCGACACGCTGATCATCGCGACCGGCGCCCAGGCCCGCTGGCTCGGCCTGCCCTCCGAGGAAGCCTATCAGGGCTTCGGCGTTTCGGCCTGCGCCACCTGCGACGGCTTCTTCTTTCGCGGCAAGGAGGTTGTGGTCGTGGGCGGCGGCAACAGCGCCGTCGAGGAGGCCCTCTATCTCGCCAATCTCGCCAGCAAGGTCACGGTCGTGCACCGCCGCGATTCGTTCCGGGCAGAGAAGATCCTGCAGGAGCGCCTGTTCCGGCATCCGAAGATCGAGGTCGTCTGGAACCACGAGGTCGAGGAGATCTGCGGCCGCGACAATCCGCGCACCGTCACGCATGTCCGCCTGCGCCACGCGCAGACCGGCGAGACGCGCGATCTTCCGGTCGACGGCGTCTTCGTCGCCATCGGTCACAAGCCTGCGGTCGAACTGTTCTCCGAGCAGCTTCGCATGAAGCCCTCCGGCTACATCTGGACGCAGGGTGATTCGACCCAGACCTCGATTCCCGGCGTCTTCGCCGCTGGCGACGTGACCGACGAGACCTACCGGCAAGCCGTGACGGCGGCCGGCATGGGTTGCATGGCCGCTCTGGAAGCCGAACGTTGGCTTGCGGCCCACGAAACGCTCAAGGACGCGGCCGAATAGGACGAACGTCTAGCGCATGCCTCGGTATGCAGGCATGATGCATGCGCCGGGCGGACCTGCACGAAACAGGGCAATGAAGCCGGGCGTCACAATCGAGAGCCCCGGCTTCTGATCCGGGGTTTCGGGGCGGGAACGCTGGGAGCAGAAGTTGGACTGGGACAAGATCCGGATCTTCTACAAGGTCGCAGAGGCCGGAAGTTTCACACGTGCGGGCGAGGAACTGGCCTTGAGCCAGTCGGCCGTGAGCCGTCAGGTGAGTGCGCTGGAGCGTGAGGTCAAGACACCGCTCTTCCACCGCCACGCGCGCGGACTGATTCTCACCGAGCAGGGAGAGTTGCTCTATCGCGCGGCGCGCGAGATGACGATGCGGCTGGAGGCAACCCGCGCCCGCCTCGCCGATTCGCGCGAGCGGCCCTCGGGTGATCTGCGCATCACCACGACGGTGGGCCTGGGCTCCCACTGGCTGACGCCGCGCCTGGGCGAGTTTCTGGACCTCTATCCCGATATCCGGGTTGAGGTCATTCTCACCAACGAGGAGCTTGACCTGTCGATGCGGGAGGCGGATGTCGCCATCCGGCTGCGCCAGCCTGTCCAGGCCGACCTGATCCAGCGGCGCCTGTTCACGGTGCATTTCCATGTCTATGCAGCGCCGGAATATCTCAAGCGCTATGGCACGCCGCAAAAGCTCGCCGATCTCGACGAGCATCGCATCCTGTCCTTCGGCGGGGATGCCCCGTCCTATCTGATGGCGGTCCACTGGCTGGCCAGCGCCGGGCGCGACAATCGCGAGCCGCGCCCCTATCACATGGTGGTCAACAACATCACGGCCCTGAAGAAGGCCGTGGAGCGTGGCGTCGGCATCGCCGTCCTGCCGGATTATCTGATCGATGCATCGACGCCGCTCACCCGGATCCTGACGGAGACGGAGATGCCGGCTCTCGACGGCTATCTTGTCTATCCGGAGGAGATGAAGTCGGTCGCGCGCGTCCAGGTCTTCCGCGACTTCCTCATCGCGAAGGCGCAGCGCTGGGCCTTCTGAGGAGCTCCGCCGCCATCTTTGTGCCGTATTCCATGCATGGGACGCGGATGAGCGCCATTTGTGCAACGCGAAAGCGGCATGGCCATGCTCTGCCCGCATATCGGGCATGCCCCGTGCTGCATTGCGGAAAACTTGGGCAAACTCGATATTGGGGGTGGTCAGGCAGTGAACTCCGCTCGTCCTCCCGGCGTCGAGTTCATTTTTTGGCCGTTCCCCTCTGGACGCTCTGACGTCGTCAGAACGACCTTTCTTGAGGCCAGGCTTCCCGCGAAGCCTG
>JBIPLL010000658.1:0-7543 GCA_044368425.1 Beijerinckiaceae bacterium | reverse complement strand
TTGCTCCTGCTCTCGGGCATTGGCGCACCAGATCATTTGGCGGAACTGGACATTCCTGTTCAGCATCCCCTGCCAGGGGTAGGACGCAACCTCGAAGACCATATCGCCGTTCCCGTGCGTTATTCAATCCGGGATCCGATCTCATTCGCGAGGCACTTAGGTCCGATCGGGCGCCTCCGAATAGGTCTTGACTGGCTCCTATGTAGCAAGGGGCTCGGCACAACGAATTTCTTCGAGGTTGGTGGTTTCGTTCGTAGCCGCCCCGAGGTCGCTGTTCCCGATATTCAGTTCGAATTTCTACCCATGCTCCGTGTATATCGGCAAGGCAAGGTGGACGTAGCGCATGGCTTCCAATTTCACGTCAACATAATGCGTCCGACGAGTACAGGAAGCGTCCGACTGCGAAGTCGCAATCCCAGCGACCATCCTTGCATTGTATTTAACTATTTAGCTGATCAAAACGACGTTGAAGATCTTATCAATGCCGTAAAGGTAGCACGATTTGCTATCGCTCAACCGGCTTGGGACGGCGTACGGGGTGCCGAGCTCGACCCCGGTCAAGACATCAAAACAGATGCCGAAATATTAGCTTGGCTACGAGCGAACGCCGCAACAGAATATCATCCCGCCGGCACTTGCCGTATGGGAATTGATGAGATGGCTGTTGTCGATCAATGGGGGCTGCTGCGAGGTTTGCAGAGTTTGAGAGTGGTGGATGCCTCGATTATTCCCCGAATGATTACTGGTAATCTAAACGCTCCAGTCATGATGATGGCGGAGAAGATCGCGGACGTGATGTGCGGTCGAAATTCACTGGAGCCGATCATCCTTCCCCACTACAAGTATGATGGACCATCTAAAAAGGGAGATCGCGGCACATGAAGGCCGTGGCCAAGAGTGGCAGGACTCGACGGTTGAAAACCGAAGAACTCCAGAACAATTCCGATGTGGCACCTGAAATTGGAGATATCGGAGGGGTAGCCGGGGAATCGAGGATCGGCGAGGCCCTGCAAGGCGTGAGAACAGAGCGAGGCCTCACGCTACAGGATCTTGCACGTCTAAGCGGAGTGTCTTCGGCTACGCTTTGGAAGATCGAGAACGGCCGAAGCGGAGCATCCTTCGATACTATATATCGAATAGCAATTGCTTTGGGCTTGAGCTTGGATCAGATTCTGAAGCAACCAATAAGCGAGCGATTCGCGACCGGGCGTCGCTCGATCAGTCGAGCTGGCGAAGGAGTTAGTTTCGGCTTCAGCAGTTATGACTACTTGGTGCCTTGCGGAGATTTAGTCAGCAAGCGGATGCTCCCCCTCATCATGACGATCAAGAGCAGGCAGCCGCTACCTCGTAACAAATGGGCGACACATTCGGGTGAGGAATATATCTACGTGCTGGAGGGCGAGATCGAGTTACACACAGAGTTCTACCAAAGCGTGCGGCTGAAAGCAGGCGACAGCGCCTACATAGATAGTCAAATGAAACATGCGTTTGCAAATGTTGGGAAGGGAGACGGCAAGATGCTATCGATTTGTTTGACAGGCTCGTTCGAAGACCTGTTTGGCACTGAGCTACCACAGCTTAAAACGGATTAGTTCTTGGGCCGGATGATATCGGTCAATTGTATGGACCTCCTTGGCTTGCCGGATCCGACTTTGACGTTGCGCCACTGACTTAGTCCTGCTTGAAGTTCGTTCTGGCCTATCGTGAGGACCAGAACATGAAGCGCAGCCGGTTCAGCGAGGAGCAGATCATCGGGATCCTGAAGGAGCACGAGGCCGGTATCCCGGTCTCGGACCTGTGTTGACGTGCTCCCCGTTTTCCGGCCGGTCATGAGTTAGGTCCGGCTGCGTTTGAGCCTGCCCCCGACGTTGGACCGGCTCGCTGGCCGCTTCCAGGGGGTAAACGGGTCATCGCGGGCTGCATGCCGATGACCGATTGACGAGCGTTATCGGGGGCTTGATGCCGATCGCGCTATGAGGTCGTAGCTCGTTATAGTCCCTCCGCCAAGCCTCTACTTTCTCCCGGGCGTCGAGGAGGCTCATGAACCAATGCGAGTTCAGGCATTCAGCGCGGAACTTGCCATTGAACGACTCGATGTAGCTGTTGTCCGTCGGCTTTCCCGGTCGGGAGAAGTCGAGCGTGACGCCACGCTGATAGGCCCAGAGATCGAGATCGCGCGAGACGAACTCCGTGCCTTGGTCGACCCTGATCGCGGTCGGGAAGCCATGCTGCCGACCAACCTGTTCCAGCACTTCGACGACATCCGCCCCTCGGAAGTTGAAGCGGACATCCAGCGCCGGCGAGAAGCGCGAGAAGGTGTCGACAATGGTGAGCACGCGGAGCTTGCGGCCTGTCGCCAACTGGTCATGCACAAAGTCCATCGCCCATACTTCGTTCGTGCGTGTGGCTGGACACCGATCCTCGCGCAGCTTCGCCTTGACCCGGCGCTTTGGAGTTTTGTTACGGAGCTGGAGCCCCAACTCCTTGTAAAGACGATAGATCCGCTTCGGATTGACATTCCAGCCTTCCCGTCTGAGCAACACATGAATCCGCCGGTAGCCGTAGCGCATTCGCGTCTCGGCGATTTCCTTGATCCGCTTGATGAGATGGGCCTGCCCGGTCCGTCGGGAGCGGTAATGATAGGTCGAACGCTCGACGGGCAAGGCGCGGCAAGCACGACGGATGCTCACCTGCCATGTCGCCCGCACATGATCGACCATCGACCGCTGGCGGGCAGGCCTCAGAGCTTTCGTTTGATGACGTCCTGCAACATCTCCTTGTCGAGCGACAGGTCCGCCACAATCCGCTTCAGCCGGGCATTCTCTTCCTCGAGCTGGCGCAAGCGCTTCATCTCCGAAGGCATCAGCCCGGCATATTTCTTGCGCCAGCTGTAGAAGGTCGCATCGCTGATCCCGGCCTTTCGGCAGACCTCGGGGACGGGCGTTCCCTCCTCAGCCTGACGCAGGATGAAGGCGATCTGCGCCTCCGTGAACTTCGACTTCTTCATGCCGAAAACTCCATCCGCAGCCCGTGCTGCTAAACTGGAATTTTCCAGAAATGAACGGTCCGGAAAACCGGAGGCAGGTCAAAATCAGTCGTCAGCACCGAGTGAGGACCGACACAAGAACCGGTAAGCAGGTGAATGACGCAAAACCAGCGTTACATTTTCAAATCTCCAATCAGGGTACCAAATTCGTTGTCTGGCAGATGCCCTCCGCCAGTCGTCCAAATTACGGTCAGTCGAGGAAAATTAATTTTCCTCGAGATCTCGGACTTATAATATAGGTCGAGGGCTGCAATTGTCGACGCAGCGGCGGGCTCCAGCCGCAATTGCGCGGACTCCCAAGCACTGCGGCACGCCTCCCTCATACCTTGATCATTGACTGTAACGATAGCATCAATCAGATGACCTGACATTCTATAGACCAGCATTGATGCGGATGGAACGGCAAGTCCGTCAGCAATTGTAACGTTGTTGAGACCTATGTCATAAACGCATACTGATTTTGTGCCGGCGATAATTTGTGTTAACATACAAGCTGATGCTGTTGGCTCCACCCAAATGCACCGAACCGCCGAACCATAAAGTTTCTTAAGCCCATAGGTGATTCCACCGGGAGCTCCGCCAACACCGCATGGTAAGAATACGTCAAGCGGATTGTCAGTCGAGAGTTCAATGCCGAGCATTTCGATCTGGGCTTTCAAATCGTATGCGGCGGCAGCATAGCCCCAAAAAAGCGGCAGCGAGTTTTCATCGTCGATAAAGTATACAGATGCATCGCTGCGGGAAGCTATTCGGGCAGCGCTGACCGCCTTGGTGTAGTCGCCAGCATGCTCTACAACTACTGCTCCTAGGTCCCGTAAACGTTCCTTTTTCCAGGCTTTTGCATCGTTGGACATATGCACCACTACATTGAACCCGAGCGCGCGCCCAATCATCCCAACGCTAAAGCCCAAATTTCCAGTGCTGCCAACACTAATAGTCCTTTTTGAAAATAGTGCGCGGCATGCCGGCGACGACAAAATCTCATATTTTGATCTAGGATCGATGACTCCAGATTTGAGTGCGAGCGTCTCCGCATGAAGGAGCACCTCGTAGACCCCACCTCGCGCTTTAACGGTTCCAGTCAGCGGCAGAGTATGATCTGCCTTGACGGCAAGGTTCAGCGGCACTGTGCACAGATTGCTGGTGACCTTCTCTGCGATCCGGATGAGCGGGGAATCAATTCGACCGCCTGCATCCTGCAACTGCGGAAAGAGCTCAACCAGAAGTGGGCAGAAACGCTCCCATCGCGCACGCGATTCAATCATCTCAGTGTCTTCAGCCATAGCGGTATTCGCACTCCGTCGGGCTACATGCCATACGAATGGCTTACCCTCGACCAGCTCCGGCGGAAAATTTTTGCTTCCAAGATTGAATTCGTTCGTCATTCGGACCTCAACATCAAGGCTAAGCCGACCCCTGGGATTGATACTTACGGAGCAATTACCAATATTGTTCCGCTGTAAGCTATACGATTCCAACGCAGCGTAGCAATCGTTAGCAGCGCTTGATTTTTGATTTCTCGTTCACCGGCTGGTCTTGCTGATTGCCTTCGCCATCTCGATAACGATTGGTGTCAGGCGGCACTCCCCATTCACAAGCATAGTTGCCTTCAGGCCGGTGATGCTCGCCGCAGCGATGACCATGCCAAAACTGTCGCGGACCGCGGCAGCTACACAAACGACGTTGGCGTGCGACTCCTCATCGTCAATGGCAAAGCCTGCCAACTTCGCTGCAAAAATCTGGCGCCGCAGCTCTTCCCGATCCAGGATGGTCCCAGGCCCTAGCTTGATAAGGGCTGTTACGCTGAGAAATTCATCGATCTGATCCGGGTCTAGCCCACCAAGCAGCACCTTACCCATGGCCGTCGCGTAGGCCGGAAGCCGCCCACCGACACGTGTCGCGATTTGGATGACGGACTCGGGATGCTGTACCTTATCAACATAGTATACATCTTTCCCCTCCAGGATCCCAAGGTTGCAAGTGCAATGTGTTTCGGCCGCCCCCCTTAAAAGAATAGGACGGGCCGCCTCCACCAGCAGTTTCGTCCTGTCAACGGCAGCGCCGAGCTCGAAGACCTTCAGACCCAGCCTGTATCCTGAATTATCGTCGACGACCAGGAAGCCTGTGCCGGCCAGTGTCTTCAGCAAGGCATGAACACTTGTCTTGGGAATTTTTAGATCGCGGACAACGTCAGAAAAGTAAATGGGGCGCCCAGCCTTGGCGGCATACTCTAGGATGTCGATCACGCGTTTCGCGGATTTAACGGCGGAATCTCGGCTGGCCTCAACCGACGCAACTTCATTCATTCGATCAACCTCCAGAGCAAAAAATTCTCCGATCCAATAACGTCAGTTAGTGAATATGGAAACCTCCGTTTACGTCATAGCACGAGCCAGTGACATATCCCGACGCGTCTTCGCACAGGAATCCTACAACCGCTGCGACCTCCTCCGCAGTGCCGTCCCGCTTCATTGGAATGCTTTCGATTATCTGGGTGCGATTGCTATCCTTTCCTGCAGTGATTCCCGTTCCGATCACGCCAGGCGCGACGGCGTTCACGGTGGTACCCAGGTGGCCAATCTCACGCGCCAAGCAACGAACAAAGCCGAGTACCGCTGCTTTAGAAGACGAATAGTGCACCGTACCAAATGTACCGCCGCCTCGCTGCGCTGCCGCCGACGACATGCAAACGATCCGTCCTGCACCAGCTTTTAGGATTGATGGGAGGACGCGTTGCGTCATTAGGAACATCCCGCGGACGTTGACTGCATAAATATGATCCCATTCCTGGACAGTTATATCCAGGAAAGGTGTCGGCGAAGTGATGCCAGCATTGTTTACCAGGCTCTGAATTGGCGGCATACTGGACTCAATATACTTGACTGCTACGTCGATATCTTGAGGAGAAGAAAGGTCACAGCCATAACCGGCAACGGTAATACCAGTCTCCGACCTCAGTCTCTCTGCGGCCGCCAAGACTGCGCCTTCGTTGACATCGACAATAGCAAGTGCTGAATGTGTCTTTGCTAGTTTAAGGGCTGAGGCAAATCCCAGTCCCTCTGGTCGTGCTGCGCCCGTGATTATTGCAGTGCCGCGGAGCATGGCTAGTATCCACCGTAGTTAGAGGCCAGTTGGAGTGCGTGTTGTCAGGTCTGCCGCTTGGGATGAATGCTTGTTTTATGTTGTGTGTCCGCGAGAGAGCATATCAGGTCCCACAGTTCGCTTGAAAGTTTAAGGCCTGACTGGAGCGCCGAGTCGCGACTACGCCTCGACCCATCGCCTGGAATCCACACGCCGCTCGAACCGGGAGCGGGGGGAGAATTGCGAATGGTGCGCAAATATGAACTAATTGAATCGTCAGACCAGCAGGGATTGGTCCTAGCCGGATCAAGAACTATTATTACATCACCTTTGGTACTAGGGCTGCTGGCATCAAGCGTCCCCCGCACATCCTTTCCAGTGGCTGTCCCGGTAAGTGCGGCCACGATAAGCTCGATCCCAAGTCCTAGGGCGTAGCCCTTGGCCCCGCCAAAGGGGCTTAATGCCCCGTGGATCGCCAATTGCGGATCGTTCGTTTGATTGCCATGGGCGTCTAACGCTGAACCGCTCGGGAGCTCTTCGCCCGCACGCAGGTGATTAATAGCCTGACCCACTGAAATCTGGCTGGTCGCAAGGTCAATCACCACAGGTATCGGCTTCGCTGGAATTCCGATTGCGATCGGGTTTGTTCCGATCAGCGCCTCGCGGCCTCCCCAAGGATGAACGAGCGCCTCACTGGTTGTCAGGGCGATTGCGAGCAGGCCCACTTCAGCCACTTGCTCAACATACGGTGCGAGCATACCCAAGTGATTGGTGTTGGAAATGGTCGCTGCGGCTATGCCCGTTTCTTGGGTACGCGAAATCAGGTGCCTTAGGACCTCATCGCAGACGACAGGCCCCAAGCCATGTAGCCCGTCCACTTTAAGCAGGCTTGGCGACATCCACGTCAGGATGGGCTGCAGGCGTGTCTGTGCCAAGCCGGCCTTAAGACGCTCGGTCAAGACCTTGAGGCGTTGCAGACCGTGCGAGCGGCGCCCCCGGAGTTCCCCCTCAATGAGCATATCGGCCTGGATCTTAGCCGCTGAAGCGTCGGCTCCGGCCGCGATCAACGCGCGGGCTGCGACCGTGCGGGCAGCTTCAACTGAAACTGTAACGCTCATCACGTCCAAAATACCCCTCACCAAATGTTCTCATATGAGAACCACAATTCCGAATACCGACCACCGGCTATAATTAGGTGCTTAACCCCACTTTGGTCAAGCACTGGATATTAGTTGAAAGTCCCTGACTGAAGAGTCCACCAGCGAACTCCCTTGGCCGGCGCGATCTGCGAGTCTGGGGCATGCACACCGGCATTTCGATCGACGTCTCCGGGGCCGACCGCCAAAAGTTGGAAGCCTTGGGGTCCAACCGCAATGCGCCGCAGACTGAACCGCCCCGAGTTTTCGAGACGCCTTC
>JBIPLL010000372.1:0-3571 GCA_044368425.1 Beijerinckiaceae bacterium | reverse complement strand
TTTGTGCTGCCGTTCGGACTTGACGGGCGACAGCATCCCGTTCCGTGCGTGCTGGCGGGTAGGGTTGTAGATGACGTTCCCCTCTGACCTAATCCAGCTTGCATTTCGTTGAGGCCTATCTTGAGCCTGCACACGACCTTGGACGGTCAGGCTGGTGCAGATCGGCATGGCAGCCTCGTTCACCGCTGTCCGCGGCGGTTGCCGGGCTGCCCTCAGGGCCATTGTGTCCACCACCGGGGCCATCTGACCTTTCGGGGGGCGCGGGTTGCGGCGAGGATGACGCGCTGCTGGGCAGGGGTGAGGGGGGTGTCGCCGAGGCGGGCGAGTGCGGCCTCGACCAGCCAGGGCTCGAGCATGACCCGGACGGTCGGGCGGAAGGGGTCGAGCCGTCGCGCCATGCGCAGCGCCTCGAGGGCGAGCGTGACCCCGCCCGGATGCATGTAGCTCACGGAGACGATGGTCAGCGGCTGGGTGGGGACGAGGGCTCGGGCCTGCCGGGCTGCCTCGATGGCCTGGATCGTGGCGCGTGCCGCCGCGCCGTCTCCCTCGAGGCCACGCCGGGCAAGGTGCAGCAGGAAGGCCTCGGCCGCGCTGACCTGGCGTTCCCGGCCGGCCTCGCGGATCATGACCTTCTGGCCAAGAACCGCCTCATGGGGCGCGTTGCGGTAGCGGCCGGGCGGGCGGCCGGCGGGATTGCCGCTCTGCCCCTTGCGGAAGCGGGTGTGAGCGGGGGGCTTGCGGTGGCGGGCGGCGACCTCGGGGGGACCGGGCCCGTGATCGCCTGCCTCGCTCATCGATCGCCCCCTCGCGGCCAGCGCAGGCGGCCCGGATCGCGGGTCAGCCTGCGGATGTCGTCGATCTCCTCCGGCTTCAACGGCAACTGGCCCCGCCGGCGATCAAGCGCCAGCTGGACGGCCCAGGGCTCGAGCAGGAGCAGCGGGCCCTCGCCACCCGGCACGGCCCGTTGCGGATGCCCCGCCGCAAGGCCGAGAAGCAACATGGCCGCGTCGGCATTGTCGGAATCATGGGCGTGCACGACCCGCAGCGGCGGGGCCGACCTCGGCCCATGGCGCGCCAGCCACGCCTCGCGCGCCGCAATCCACCTGAGGACCTCGCGCCGGGCCATGCGCTTGCCAGCGATCGCATCCTGGTAGGTCCGGTGCTGCAGCGCCTCCTCCATCGTGATCTCGCGCGGGACGCCCTTGCGGGTGACCGTCAGCGTCTGGCTCACCACGATGTCGAAGGCGCAGGCGCCGGCGGGCGTCCGCTTGCGGGGACGTCCGCCCGGATTGCCGCTGCGCCCCTTGCGGAACCAGCCGCGATTGGACCCCGCCGGACCCGATCCCCGGCCGCTCACGGTGCGCGCTCCGCCAGTACGGGCTCGCGCCCGGTGCGCTGCGACCAGCGCCCGATCGCCACGTCGACATAGGCCGGGTCGATGTCGAGCCCGCGGAAGCGACGCCCCGTCCGCTCTGCCGCCATCAGCGTGGTGCCCGATCCCAGGAACAGGTCGAGCACAAGGTCCCCGCGCCGCGTCACATCCTGGATGGCATCAGCCACCAGCCCCGTCGGCTTCACTGTCGGATGCAGGGCAAGGTCCTCCCGCCGGCTGCCCCGCAGCGTGTTCACCGAGGCATAGTCCCAGACATTGGTGCGGTTGCGCCCGTGCCGGCCCAGCTCGACGGCGTTGAGGTGGGGCTCGGCCCCCACCCGCCAGACAAAAACCAGTTCGTGCTTCGAACGGTAGAGCGAGCCCATCCCCGCATTGGACTTGTTCCAGACGCACAGGTTCAGCAGATCGCCATAGATCGACCTGCCGACAGCCACGACATCGTCCATGTGCCGCCAGTCCATGCAGACGAAGTGGACCGCGCCCGGGCGCGAGACGCGCGCGGCTGCCCCCAGCGTCTGCGCAAGGAAGCGGCGGAACGCCTCCTCGCTCATCTCGCCCGACGCCATCGCGAACTCGCGGTGGCGGCCGCGGGCGACGGCATTGCCGCTGATGCGCACGTTGTAGGGCGGATCGAGGAAGGCGGCGTCGACCCGCGCCTCGTCCCCGATGACGGCCCTCAGGACAGCCTCGTCCCGGCTGTCGCCGCAACCCACCCGGTGCTCGCCCAGGATCCACACATCGCCCGGACGCGTGCGCGGACAGGCCGGGACGGGGGGCACGACCTCGTCGTCGGGATCCGCGTCCTGCGCGAGGATCACGTCGATCTCCCCCACCGAGAAGCCGGTCAGGGTCGGGTCGAGGTCGATCTCCATCGAGGCCAGCTCGCCCAGTTCCAGCCTGAGGATCTCGAGGTCCCAGCCGGCATTGAGCGCGATCTTGTTGTCGGCAAGGCGAAGCGCCCGCTTGCGGGCCTCGTCGAGCCCGGCCAGGACGATCACTGGAACCTGCGCCAGTCCCAGCTCCCGGGCTGCCAGCAACCGGCCATGCCCCGCGATCACCTGCCCGGCCTCGTCGGCCAGGATCGGGTTGGTGAAGCCGAAGGCCCGGATCGAGGCGGCGATCTGGGCGAGCTGGCGCCCGGGATGGGTCCGGGCATTGCGCGGGTCGGGATGGAGCTCCGCGGGCGGGCGATAGACGATGGCCAGCGGGGAGGCTGGCCCGGATGATTCGGGAATCGGCGAGGTCCTGTCCATGGTTCGAACATAGCATGAACATCAGTGCCGTGCCGACGGAGATCGCTCTCTCCACAGGCTCTGGATGCTCTCTGGACTTGCCGTGCGAACGGAGCATTCCTGTCACCGGCCCGGGTCGCGGGCTCGTCCCGGTAGCGGCGGACGGCTTCGCTGCAGCATCGGAGACAGCTCATCATGCCTTCCACCACATCAGCGCGCGTGATCAGGCACCTGGCAATGACGCCGCCAGTCGGGGACCTGCAAGAGGGCAACGTGCAAGAGGGCAACGTGCAAGCAGGCACACTGCCACACACGCCCCCTCCAGACGCGGCCTCTCCGGAAGGAACCCAGTCATGAGGGACATGGTCATCCGGGACGAGGCGGGGATCGAGGAGGCGATCAAGGCGCTGGGCACGCTCGATCTGGTGGGCCTGCGCGCCGTCTGGTCGCAGCGCTTCGGCCCGCCCCCGAAGCTGCGCTCGGTAGAACTCCTGCGGCTCATGCTGGCCTGGCGCATCCAGGCCTGTGCCCTTGGCGGGCTCGATGCCGCCACCCGGCAGCAGCTCGACAGGCGCGGTGCCCGCCCGCGCGAGGGGCGCAAGCTCGGGCTGGGGGCGGTGCTGCACCGCTCATGGCACGGGCGCAGGATCGAGGCTGTCGTCGAGGCCGGGGGCTTCCGCTGCGAGGGGGTTCTCCATCCCAGCCTCTCGGCCCTGGCGTTGGCCGTCACGGGCACCCGCTGGAACGGTCCGCGCTTCTTCGGCCTGCGGCAGGAACCCGGAGGCCCATGCCCCCCATCGCGTGCCTCCCGGGCACGGGATAAGGCCGCCCGGCAGGAGGCCCGCCCGTGAGGCCCGCCATGACCCCTGCCATGCCCCAACGCCCCGCAACGCGACCCGTGCGCCGCTGCGCCATCTATACCCGCAAGTCCTCCGAGGAGGGCCTC
>JBIPLL010000532.1:0-2624 GCA_044368425.1 Beijerinckiaceae bacterium | reverse complement strand
TTGCCCCCCGGACTGACCGAAATCTCGGTGTCGGGATCGATGACCATGTCATTGACCCGCGCCAGCTTGCGCGTGATCGCGGCCCGGAACTCGGGAATGCCGCGCGGATCGGCATAGAGCGCGGCCTGTGGCTGTTCGAGGTAGCGGATCGCCGCTTCCTTGATGTGGGCGGGCGTATCGAACTTCGAGCCGAAGTCGATGACGCTAACGCCGCTCGCCCGCAATTCCCGGACGCGCTGCATCGATGCCAGTGACAAAGAGGAGCGTATCCGCTCAAGGCGAGGAGCGAAGGCACGGCTGGGCATCGGCGGAACTCCGGAAATGGCGGATACGCGCGTCACTTGGTCGGAAGCCAGTCCTCGATGCCGAACGGGCACTGGCCGTAGAGCACGGTCTTGGTCTGCTCGGAGATCGGCAGCGCGAAGCCGGCCTTCGGGTTGTTCTCGCCGAACCACTCATCCCAGAGCTTCATGTAGCCGCCGGTATGGATGAAGTAGCAGAGCGCGTGGTCGACCGTGCGCTTCCACTTGGAATCGTTCTGCGGAAGGATGATCCCGTTGGGCGTGCACATCAGGTCGGGGCCGGAGACGGCCCACTCGTCGGGCTTCTGCGCCCGCATCGCGAGCGACTTCAGCGCGACATCGAGCGTGACATGCGCGTCCGTACGTCCCTGCTCGAGCGCGAGGAAGCCGACCGCATGGGTCGGGAAGGTCACGATCTGTGCCGGAGGCTTGATCTTGCCGGTCTGGCCCATCTCGGTGAGCAGCTTCTGCTCGACGCTGCCATTGGTGACGCCGATACGCTTGCCGGCGAGATCCGCAACGCTGTTCATCGCCATGGTCTTGCGGTGAAGCGTCTTCACGCAGACCGCATTGTTGATGAGCGAGAAATCAACGACCTGCTCGCGCTCCACCGTCTTGCCAGTCGAGCCCAGCACCCAGTCGAGCGAACCATTGACGATGAGCGGGATGCGCGTCTGCGGCGTGACCTTGCGGAACTCCAGTTCCAGCTTGGTGTCCATCTTCTTCTCGATCAGGGCATGCAGGGCCCTGCTGAGATCGACGGCCCAGCCGGCGACCTCACCCTTCTCGTCGACATAGCCGAACGGGGGCGTGCCCTCCTGCGCTCCGGCGATGATCTTCTTGTTCTGGAGCACGCGGTCGTACTTGCTCTGGACCTGGGCTTCCGCGCTCGCCATGACGAGCGGCAGAAGGCTGATGCCGGCGGCGATGCGCAGGCCGGCGGTGAGAAACAGGCGCAGGCTCATCTCAGTCCCTCCACAGGATGATAACCAGCGCCGCTCAGGCGCTGCCGCGGGGATCAAGTTCCAAGGATTCCGCCGTGTTTTCTCGCTGCCGTTCGGACTGTCCCGTCTTGGCGCGGCCGGCTTGGCATCCGCGGAAATCCGCTTTACCGGTTCAGGGTGCGTGCGGGGAACGCAGCTTGTCCAATCCCCTGTTTGTATAACCTTCATCAGATTTATTTATCAGCCGCTTCACAGATGCCGCGCCATAGGACAGGATGGCGCTCATGATCGACCTGCGGAACCTTGAGACTTTCGTCTGGGTGGCGCGGCTGGGCGGCTTCCGCCTCGCAGCCGAGAAGCTCAACATGACCCAGCCGGCCATCTCGGCGCGGATTGCCCTGCTCGAACAGGGCCTCCACCTGCAATTGTTCGAGACGCGCCCGCGCCGCGGCGTGCTGACCCCGTCGGGACAGGAATTGCTGCGCTATGCCGAGCGGATCCTGGCATTGAAGGACGACATGGTGCGTGCCGTTGGCGGCACGACGTCCTACAAGGTCGCGCTCAAGATCGGCGTGCCGGAGACCATCGTCCACACCTGGCTTGCGATCCTCGTCGATACACTGGCGCGCAATCACCCGACGCTGACGCTCGATGTCGAGGTCGATTCCTCGATCAACCTGCGCGAGGGAATTTCGGCCGGCCGGCTCGACATCGCCATCACCAACGGCCCCTGCAGCGACCCCAAGATCCGCTCGGAACTGCTTTGCGCCTTCCCGATGGCGTGGATGGCAAGCACGTCGCTGCCGATCGAGCGCAATGGTGCCGATCTCGCCTCGCTCACCGCCTATCCGGTCATCACATTCCGGCGTGGCACGGTGCCTTATGCCACGATCCGCGAATTCCTCGACAGGAACGGCTTCATCACCGCGCGCATGTTCGCAAGTTCGGCCATTGCCGGTATCGTGCGCATGGGCCTCGACGGCATCGGCACCTGCGTCCTGCCCCCCGCCGTGCTCCAGCAGGAATTGCGGGACGGGCGCATGGCGATCCTGACGCCAAACATCGAACTTCCCCCGCTCGATTTCTACGTCAACGTCTCACGCGACACCGATGTCTGGCTCGCGCGGCAGGTCGTGGACATGACAATCCAGGTGGCGCGCGACTATCTCGACGACCTCGCGGCGGATCAAAGAATTTGATCGGCGGAATCCAAAATCAGGATTAGACCCGCCTGCCCTGTTGACGTGAAAGTTGCGCCGGTTGCTCGCGTCACCCTGACGCCGGCTCGATTGGGCGTCAGCAATGGATCCGCAGCATTCACGGTCGTTTCGCGTCGGCATCGATGTCGGTGGCACGTTCACGGACGTCGTCGCGACGG
>JBIPLL010000531.1:0-2626 GCA_044368425.1 Beijerinckiaceae bacterium | reverse complement strand
CGCCTCCATGCCACCACGGGCAATGTCGGCGAGGCGATCGGACCAGGCCTCGCGATAGGCCTGTGTCGCGGCGGCCCGCGCGTCGCAGACCACAAGCCTGTCGATCCTGTCGCCATGGTCGATGGCGAGCCCCATCCCGACCATTCCGCCGAGCGAAACACCGAGGAAATGCGCGCGCTTGATCTGCAGCGCATCGAACAGGCCGACGACGTCCGCACACAGCGTCGGGAACGCATAATCCCCCTCGGGCGCGTCGCTTTGCCCATGCCCGCGCGCGTCATAGCGCAGGATGCGGAAGCGGCTGGCGAGCAGCGGAACGAGCGCATCCCACAAGGTGAGGTCGGTCGCCAGTCCATGACTCAGGCAGAGCCAGGGGGCTCCTTCCGGGCCATCGATGCGGCAGTTCAGGCGGATTCCGTTCGTCTCGATCATCATGTCCGATCCTCCTGTTGCCGACCTCGCAACCCGGTCGCGCACTCTTTCCTGTCCGACGGCTGTTGGCGAGGGCGTGCCGAGCCGATTCGTCCGTGCGGATTTGCCCTCGCCCTGCTATTCCATTCGATACGGAACGGCGCCCGGTCGCCGCTGGATACCCGCCGATGGATCGCCTGCACGGCCTGACGATCTTCGTGAATGTGGTCGAGACGCGCTCGCTGTCGGCGACGGCCCGCGCCTTGGGCGTCAGTCCGTCCGCCGTGAGCGCGGCAATCGGACGGCTGGAGCAGCAATTGTCGGCCCGACTGCTCAACCGGACGACGCGCAGCCTGTCTCCAACGCCGGAAGGTGCGGAACTCTACGAGCGCGGCAAGCGGATCCTCGCCGAAATGGAGGAGCTGGAGCGCTCGATTTCGCAGGCCCGCCGCTCCCCCAGCGGCAAGTTGCTGATCGGCATGCCGGCGGCTCTCGGGCGGATGTATGTGATCCCCTGCCTGCCTGAATTCACCAGCGCCTATCCCGCCGTTTCGGTTGAGATCGTGCTCGACAATTTTCCGGCGAGCATCGTGGGAGACGGGCTCGATGCCGCGATCCAGGTCGGCGAATTGCCGCCATCCAGCCTGCTCGTGCGCAAGCTCGCCTCGGTCGATTTCGTCATGTGTGCGACGCCCGGCTATCTGGCGGAGCACGGCATCCCCCTGACCCCGCAGGATCTCGCCGGACATCGCTGCATTGCCTATCGGCGTCCGCGCAATGGCCAGATCCGGCAATGGCGGCTCGAGGGGGTTCCCCCGCTCGAACTCCACGGGGCCCGCGATGCGGTGACCGTGAACAGCGGCGACGGGCTGACGGCTGCCGCCGCGAGCGGACTCGGCATCGCCCAGGTTGCCCGCTACTACGCGCAGCCGTTGATCGATGCCGGCGTCCTTGTCGAACTGCTTCCCGACCATCGCCCCCATGCCCAGGATATCAGCGTCCTGTTCGCGGCGACGAACCGGTCGACGCCACGCCTGAGGACTTTCCTCGACTTTCTCGCCGCGATCTTCTCCCGGCCGCCCTGGCGCGAGGCCTCGCGTTCAGATCCGCTCGATCCGACCGGAGGCAGCCGAGCGTGAGATGGCCTCGAAGCAGCGCACGTTATGGGTCATTTCCTCGGCCGTGACCGGGTAGGGGCTTACTCCCGCCGCCGCGCGCGCAAAGGCTTCGAGATTGTCGCGCACGGCGGGATGGGGCGGGTGGAATGCCGTGACCGGCTCGAGGCCGCGCCGAACCGAGGTCACGTCCCAGCCGGTCGGCTTTTCCGGATGCGTGCGGTCGCGGATCTCGATCCAGCCCTTCGACCCATAGACGGCGAGCCGCCCGACAAAGGGGGTGGCGAGGATGGCGGTCAGCGTCGCGGTCGCGCCGCTTTCGAAGGCGAGCGTCACCGACAAAGTGTCGCCGTTGGCGAACGTGCTGCCGCGGGTGGCGAGGCGGGCCCAGACCTCGACGGGCCGGCCGAAGACAGCGATGGCGAGATCCACCAGATGGATGCCCGTGGCCGAGAGCGGCCCGACGGGAGCCTCGACGGGCGAGAGCCGCCAATTGTCCGGCGGGAGCGCAAAGAACTTGTCCTGGCTGAAATTGCCTTCCATCAGCAGCGGAACGCCATAATCGCCTCGCGCCAGCGCCTCGCGCATGGCGATGACGGCGGGCTCGAAGCGCCGCTCGTGACCGATGCCGAGCGTCACGCCGGCCCGACTTACGGCGCCAAGCGCCCGCTCGCCCTCGCTGCCTGTCGTGCAGAGCGGCTTCTCGCAGAAGACGTGTTTCCCGGCGCCAGCGGCCGCCACGATCTGGTCGGCGTGGAACTTGTGCGGCGAGCACAGGATCAGCGCATCGATGTCCGGTCTCGACAGGGCATCCTCGAAGCGGGTGGAGAGTTCCATCCCGAAAGCTGCGGCTCCCGAGCGGCTGTTCTCGTCGGGATCGATGCCCATGACGGGGCGGATGACATCGCTCGTGGCGATTTCGCGGGCAATGGTGCGTCCCCACCAGCCCAATCCCACGATGGCAGCTCTGATCATGACGCGCTTTCCTCCTGCGGCCGCGCGATGTTGCGCACCGCGCCTGTCTTGTTCTCGCGCGCCGGCAATGACGGGTTGCGATCTGTGGTCATGCGCTTGCCCAGCCATTTGCCGGCCGCAGTGGG
>JBIPLL010000559.1:0-2626 GCA_044368425.1 Beijerinckiaceae bacterium | reverse complement strand
AGCTCTTTACCATACTGTACCAAATACTGCAGTAATTGCATTAGCACTGGGTTTGGTGGGTTGGTTGGTAAAGGAAGAATCTGTTTCTTTAGATCATCGCCAGTAGCATTAACAGATTTCCATTCGCCCGGTGAGAACCTATTCTCTCCCATGCGGATTCGCAACCCTTTGCCAATAAAACCAGCTTGTAGGTTTGCCAAAGAACCAGAGTCAATAAGCTGGTTAATGATGGTATCTACAGAAGCATTGATTGTTCCTAATAAACGGCCAAAACCAATGTCATAAAAACCACCATCTGGATTGGGAACAAAGCTAAACTTTGTATAATGCTCGTCAGGATCAATGCGAATGATGTTACCATCTTGATCTACTGAAATAGAGTCTACATCAAAGCGTGCTACCAGACGAAGAACCTTCTTTGAACTGTATTCAACTACAGCTACATAGGGTTCAGCGTAGCCATCTCCATCTAAATCATAGAACATGTGCTGCTCTAAAATAATATAAGGAGTGGTTTCGTCGTCATCACTCAATGTTTGTGAGTTTGTACGAATCCTATCTGGTTCTAGCAAGTATTGGCTTGGGCTCGGCAACTCTACATCAGAATAAATGCCTTGTAGTTGCTTTTCTTTGATTTTACGTTTGTTATACTGGTAAACCTGTGTTTTACGCTCTGCATCTTCTAGTGATTTGGCCCAGTAGTTTACTACTAGGTCTTTTGGAAACACTAGACAAGATTCATTTCGCTGCTTTTCTTGGCTCCAGTAAGTCTTTTTGAATACTGCACCAACAATAGGTAATGTGAGAAGCAACCGATCCATTTCCTCTTCCCAATCCTCCATTTCAAACATGACTTGGTAAGACATGTGAGTAGAGATTCGTTTGGCCCTAGCTTCTTTTGCTCCCATTGGATCAAAACCAATAACCTGACATTTAACAATCTGGCCATTGCTAGGGAGAAGACTTGGATAAGCACGAGCAGCAAACTGCATAGACGCAGTGGCTAGTAGTGGGTATTTAACATTACTTGCATTGGGCCAAGGATACGTCTTTTTATCTGAAATCTGTAGGGCTAGTTTAGTCCATACCTCTACATCTTTTTCCCAAGGCTTGCGAGAATCAAGATCAAGATCAAAACCCTCAACTACTTGTTTACCAATTTTAACGAGAGTATCTTTATCGCTAATCTCGTTAGCAAGATTAACAGAGTTTAAGATTTTTTCAATGTCCATAGTTAATATCCAGTTATCTCGTCACGACCATCTGGTCCCGACTCTTCAAGTTCATCACGGTAATGCTCTTCTTCTACTTCTGCTTGGGTTGGAGCATCAATCATTTTTTCAAGTAATAAACCCAAATAAGCTAAAGAGTCTACTTGGTCGTCATGCCTGCTTCGTGGAAACGATAAAACCTCATCTTCAAAGGTTGCATACCAATCAGCTTGTTTGTCTACCTTTACACCACCCGCCCGCATTCTGGCTCGAATAGATTGAGCACGAGTAAGCTTGTCTGTTTTATGGGGTTTCATTAAAATAACATTTAAAAAAATGTTTCTTTCAATCATAGCCCGATTAAGGTAGGGGCCGATGGCTTTGGTTACTTGCATATCCTCAATACCAAAGGCAATGGGTTCGTATGTTCGTTGCAAAGCCAACAAAGTCTCTACAATTTCAGCACCATCCATGCGTTCACGGATAACGTTTCTAATTTGTAGTATCCCGTTCTCATCTATTCCACCCACAGTAAAAACAGACCAGTCTGCTCGTTCTCGTTCAGAGATAGCAAGGTCAGCAGCTACATAGTAGTTGAGCCTTTTTTTCTTGTCTTCTGGTGTAATCGAATTTAAATCGTTACGCCTAAAGAAAGCTGTGCTTTCATCAACCGGAATGTTTAGGTATTCTTGGCTATATTGCTCAGGTAAGCCACGAGCAACATAATCATCACGAAGTTCTTTTAAAGCGTCTTTTGTCCAACGATCAGGCCACAGAATTTTAGAAAAGTCTGAATTATGTGCAGCGTATTTAACAGACCACCACATGCCAACAGGACGCTCTGCCCATGTTTTTAGATCGTCGCGTTTTGTAAAAACAGCATTTGCTTTTGGCATTAAATTTTCCAAAGCACTATCTTGGTGAAGGATTGTCCCTACGTATCGGATAATCCCTTTCTCAGATAAAGCAGGAATAAGTGCACCATACATCCACTTACGAAACTTTTCTCTACGCTCTTTGTTCAACACCTGTTCGTCTGATTCCATGTCATCAAGAATCATAATATCTGGACGACTGCCATTCCAAAGCAAGCCACGAAGTTTTTGCTCAGAGCCTTTAGCAATAACCCTAAACTTATGCCCATCTTCCATCTCAACAATAATGTCAGACTCTGTTTCTTTAATAAACTCTACCGCATTTTTAGTTGGGCTTTTTTTAATCTTAAACAGATTGATAATGTCTTCATTTTCAGATAAGGCTTGTTTAATCTGACCAAGAAACATCGCCGCTTGGTACTCAGAATCAGACACAATAATGGCAAATTTACGCTGGCGAAACAAAAGAGTTGCTAGTAAATAAGCAAAAGAGATAGCCGTTGATTTTCCATGTCCCCGTGGAAGGGCCATAGCCACATA
>JBIPLL010000041.1:0-10815 GCA_044368425.1 Beijerinckiaceae bacterium | reverse complement strand
CTTCGGCGATCGCCGCAAGGCCATGCTCGAGGACATCGCCATCCTGACCGGTGGCCAGATGATCGCCGAGGATCTCGGCATCAAGCTCGAGAACGTGACGCTCGCCATGCTCGGCCGCTCCAAGAAGGTGCGGATCGAGAAGGAGAACACCACGATCGTCGATGGCGCCGGCAAGAAGAAGGACATCGAGGGCCGCGTCGCGCAGATCAAGGCGCAGATCGAGGAGACCTCGTCGGACTATGACCGCGAGAAGCTTCAGGAGCGTCTGGCCAAGCTCGCGGGCGGCGTCGCGGTGATCCGCGTCGGCGGCTCGACCGAGGTCGAGGTCAAGGAGAAGAAGGACCGCGTGGATGACGCGCTGAACGCGACCCGCGCTGCGGTTGAAGAAGGCGTGCTGCCCGGCGGTGGCGTGGCCCTGCTGCGCGCGGCCGGCGCCATCGGTAAGCTGAAGCCCGGCAACGAAGACCAGAAGATCGGCATCGAGATCGTCAAGAAGGCGCTGACCGCGCCGGCTCGCCAGATCATCGAGAATGCCGGCGACGACAGCGCCGTGATCGTGGGCAAGCTCGCCGAGTCGAAGGACTATTCGGCCGGCTACAACGCCCAGACCGGCGAATTCGTCGACATGATGAAGGCCGGCATCATCGACCCGACCAAGGTCGTGCGCACGGCCATCCAGGACGCCGCCTCGATCGCGGGCCTGCTCATCACCACCGAGGCGATGATCGCGGAAGCCCCGAAGAAGGACGCCCCGATGCCGATGCCCGGCGGCGGCGGCGGCATGGGCGGCATGGACTTCTGATCCTTCCGACATTTCGGCCGGCGGGCTTGCGGCCCGCCGCGCCGACGGATCAGGGCCGCCCTTCGGGGCGGCCCTTTTCGTTTCTGCAGGCAAAGGGCAGGAAGGTGCTGGCCGTGCCGGCATTCATGGCGGCGATCGTCAGCTTGTTGGCGAGTTCGAGCTCTTCCGGCGAACGGGGGCAGACATTGGCCGCAAGGCTGCATCCAGAGGCCAGGAATGCCTCATGATCCGCCCGGAACTGCGCGCCGATCCCGTGACCGCTGCGTGCGGTCAGCCTGTTCCACGCATCGGCGTAATTGCGGCACTTCACGGCAGCCCATGAAGATGAATCGTGCCGCGGTGCGCTCTGTACGACCGCCATGCCGGGCAGGCTTACGATCGTGACGACCGCCAGGATGAACCCGCAGGCGATGCGCAGATGCGCGCCGGCGGGCGCGGAACGGCGGGCTGTGACACGCAAGGGGCGGTTCCCGGGAAGGTCTTCGGGGCGAGTCACGTCAGGGCTGCGAAAGACCGCGCCGGATGAGTTCCGCCGTCGAGCGCAGCCCGGTCTTGGCGAGGATCCGGCCGCGATGAACCTCGGCCGTTCGCCCGCTGATCGCCAGTCTTCGCCCGATCTCGTGGTCGCTGGCGCCTTCGAGGATGAGCGCCAGCACCTCGCGTTCCCGCGCCGTCAGGCTGGCATGGCCCGGCAGATGGACCGGTTCCCGCCGCTCCCGCCGGCCGTCTCCCGGAGCGGCAGCCCCGCTCTCCGGCGCGGTCAGGTTCACAATGCCGGCTTCCAGACGCTCCAGCTGCGCGGCCAGCGCCCGCTCGTCGCGCAGATCGTGCAGGATACCGACAAACTGCCGGCCCTCGGTTGTCCGTACCTCGCCAACGGACAGTGCAACCGGAAACAGCGTTCCGTCACGCCGGCGGGCGGTCACGTGACGACCGCTGCCGATGATGCGCCGTTCGCCGGTGATGCGGTAGCGGGCCAGAAAATCGTCATGGCGGGGGGCGTGTTCCGGCCCCATCAGCATCGAGACATTGCGGCCCAGCACTTCCGAGGCGGCATAGTCGAACAGGCGCTCGCAGGCCTTGTTGAAGACCAGGATGCGGGCCTGATCATCGATCAGGACAACACCATCCGACAGGGTCTCGAGCAGGCAGGCGAACTGGGCATCCGCAAGCGTAACGCCGCCATCGGGTTCCCCGCCCTGATTATCGCTGCGCATGGATGCCGTCCCGATGACCCGCGCTTAAAATATTTAAACGACAGGTTGCGTCCAGATGGCGCAGGGCGTTTCACCCCGCGACACTTCGCATCAGGTGCATGATGGCGCCAGTCACTTCATCGCGGCGGCGCGCGCGGGCCGGATGGGCCCCAGGCCGCGCTCGATGGCGCTTTTCAGCCTTTGCGTTGCCTCTTCCAGATCTTCAGGCCGGCGCGCGAAGCACAGGCGCAGATATTTCTCGCCGCCGGGGCCAAACGCACTGCCGGGAGCGAGGCTGACATTGGCCTCGTCCACCAGGCGCAGCGCAAGGGTACGCGTGTCCGTTTCGCCGTCCACCTCGAAGAACAGGTAGAAGGCGCCTGCGGGCGGCGCGAACCGCACGCGGCCGGTGGCGGCAAGGCCCGCGCAGACGATGTCGCGCCCGGCCTTGGCGCGCGCGATCTGGTGCTGGATGAAGGGCTCGCCCTCCCGCAGCGCCACGATCCCGGCCCGCTGCATGAAGGTTGCGACGCCCGATGCCGAATACTGGATCAGGTTCTCGATCACGGGACCAAGCGCGGGCGGCGCCTCGATCCATCCCATGCGCCAGCCTGTCATCGCCCAGTTCTTCGAGAAGGTCTGGACGAAGATCACGCGGTCATCGGGAGTCATGACGTCGTGGAAGGAGGCCGCGCGCTCCGAGCCATCGAAGACGAAGCGCTGGTAGATCTCGTCGGCGATGATCCAGAGGCCATGCTGCCGCGCCATGGCCAGGATGGATGCCAGTTCCTCGCGCGTTGCTGTCCAGCCCGTCGGGTTGGCCGGCGAGTTGACCACGATCGCGCGTGTGCGCGCTGTCACGGCCGCGCGGACCTTGTCGAGATCGAGCGTCCAGCCGCCCTGTTCCAGCGACATCGTGACGGTGCGCGGCACGGCGCCGCTAATGGTCAGCGCGGCGGTGAAATTCGGCCAGGCGGGGGTCGGCACGATGACCTCATCGCCAGCGCCGCAGACGATTCGCATGGCGATCTGGAGGGCTTGCATGCCCCCGCCGGTGACATGGAAGCGATCCGCCCCGATGCGCTGCCCCTGGACCGCGCTCATATAGTCGGCAAGTGCCTCCCGCAGTTCCGGGATGCCGCGCTGATGCGTGTAGAACGTCTCGCCGGCTGCAAGCGATGCGGTGGCCGCGTCGCTGATGAAGGCCGGCGTCGCCAGATCGCCTTCACCCACCTGCAACGGAATGAGTCCGGGGCGCCCCCGGCTGTAATTGAAGATTTCGACGATCCCGGAGCCGGGCGCAGTGGCGGCCTCGCTCCGGATCCCGGTCATCATCGTGTCGCGTGCCACGCGTCGTCCCCGCCCTGCGCTGATATCGGCACCGGCGGGCGGATCGCTTTGTCCTGCAGTCCGACGGGCATGCGGTCAATGGATCCGCACGGGTCGCAAGAATAAACGACGAAACCGCGCCGCGTCTCATGAAAAGACGCAGCGTGGTCCATCAATTGCCGTGAGGATCGGCCGGCGCGCAGGCTGCCGGCCGCCCTTGCGATCAGCGCTTCAGGAGATCGCGGATTTCCGTCAGGAGCTTCACATCGGCCGGCACCTCGGCCGGGGCGGCCGGCGCGGCAGCCTGCTGCGCCTTGAGCTTGTTCATGGCCTTGACGACCATGAACAGCACCCAGGCGATGATCAGGAAATTGATGGCGACGGTGATGAAATTGCCATAGCCGATCACGGCGCCCTGCTTCTGGGCCTCGGAATAGGCAAGAGCCGTCACGTTCGGGCTCAGTTTGAGGAAATAGTTGGAGAAATCGAGGCCACCGAGGATCCAGCCGATCACGGGCATGAACAGGTCGCCGACGATCGAGTCCACGATCTTGCCGAAGGCAGCGCCGATGACCACGCCGATGGCGAGGTCCACGACATTGCCACGCATGGCAAATTCCTTGAATTCCTTAATCATTTGAGCCCCTCGCGTCCACGGAACGGAATGCTGCCCCCCTCGGGCGCGCGGATGATGTCCTCAGCATTCAGAAAAAATCAACCAGTTCCGACGCGTTCATGCAATGACATTGCAAAGTTGTCTACAAGTTTCCCGTTGCATGTTCACGTGCTCGACAACTGGTCGCGGACGAGATCCGGATAATGGGCGAGGCGGCGCAGGTCGTCCCGCAGCAATCCCTGCCCGCCATGCCGGTCGATGATCTCGCCCGGGACGCTGTTGCCCGGCGCGCGGCTTGCCGCGATATCCGCGAGCTGCCCGGCCAGGATGAGCGTGAGCAGCCGCTCATGGATCGCGTCGTAGGCGGCGAGGTCGTCGCGACCGCCGACATTGGCCGCGACAAGCCCTGCAAGGCGCGCGGCCGTGCCTCGCTCCGCGATACCGTGACGCAGCGCCAGAAGCCGCGTCTGCGACACGAGCGTCAGGAGCCCGTGCCGCTTCAGGTCGAGCCGGCCATCGACGAGTTTCAGCCGCCCCATCAGCGTCGTCGGCACGGGCGCCGAGGCGTGCGTCTGGCTCATGAGCTTCAGAAACGCAAAGGCCTGGCGCGGTGCCCCCCATGCCTCCCGCCACAGGCGGTCGGCGAGCCCGGCATCCCCGAAGGCGGGCCTGAAATCGAAGAAGATATCCACATTGAGCAGGTCCTGCGGGCTTGCCCGCTCGATCCATCCCCGTATGCGGGATGTCCAGGCGTCGAACGAACCCCGGAAGGCCGGCTCGCTCGACATCACGCCGCCCTTGCACAGCGGCACGCCGACATCGTCGAGCTTGCGCGCGATCGCGCTGCCCAGCCGCGCGAACCAGCGGTCCTCGGGACCATCCGGCTCGCCCTGCGCAAAGACGATGGCATGGTCCTGGTCCATGGCAAGCAGGCTCTCGCCGCGCCCTGCGGACCCCAGCAGCAGCACGGCGAAGGGGCAGGGCGCAGCGCCATGCCCGTCAGCGGCAAGCTCGGCGAGCGACAGTTCCGTGATGCGGGCCGTGAGCGCGACGAGCTCCTCGGCAATGATGCCGGCAATATCGCGCGCACCGATCTCCTCCGCCATCAGACTCGCCGCCACGGCGGGCAGCTTGGCCCAGGCTCGCGTCAGGGCTGTCACGCTCGTCGCCAGCGCGAGGTCGTCCCCCAGGGCGATGGCATCGCTCGCCCGCAGGCGCAGCAGGTCGCGGGCCGACAATGCGCCGACGACCCGTCCGTCTGCGCTTTCGACCGCCAGGTGGCGGATCGTCCGGGCGCCCATCCTGCCGATCGCGCGATAGACGAAGTCGCTGTCGGTGATCGTCACGAGTGGCCGGGTCATCAGCTCGCCCGCCGGCCGCAGCAGGCAGTCCGGCCCGGTCTGGCTCAGCGCGCGCAGGAGGTCGCGCTCGGTCACGATCCCGGTCGTCTGCGCCTGCCCCCCGGCCTCCCCGACGAAGACCGAGCTGATCCGGCGCGTCGCCATCAGGTCGAGCACCTCCTTCAGCTGGGTCTCGGGCGCAACCGTGATGGGCGGGTGGCTCATCACGTCGCGGACCCGGTGCCGGTAGGGATAGGAATCGAGCCGCACCGGCCCTTCGCGGCTGCCCGGTGCTTCGGGCTCGACCCAGCCGGCCCGGTGATAATCCTCCAGCGCCTGCGTCAGGCGGCGGGAGGCCGTCAGGGCTTCGCCCAGCGTGCGAATCCCCGCGTCCTTCAGCCTTGGCACCAGCCGCAGGAAGATTTGGGCGGTCAGCCGCGCATCGGCCAGCGCCCGGTGCCGGTCATCGAGCGACAGGTTGAACAGGCTTGCCAGCGCCTCGAGTGAGTAATTGGCCAGCGATGGCATCACGATCTGTGCGAGAAGCCGCGTATCGAGCGCAAGGGGCGCCGTCCATGGCAGGCTCGCTTGCGCATGGGCCTGCCGAAAGATGGCCAGGTCGAACCCGATCGAGTGGCCGATCAGCGGACGCCCGCGCAGGAAGCCGGCGAGCTGCGGCCCGACGGTCGAGAAATCGGCGGCATCGGCCAGCATGGCGTCGTCGATACCGTGGACGGCCGTAGCGGAAGGCGGCACCGGAATGCCCGGCCGCACCAGCATGGAAAAGGTCTCGCTCTCGTCGAGCCGCTCGCCGTCGAGCCGGATCGCGCCGATCTCGATGAGCCTCGCCTGTTTCGGATCGAGCCCCGTCGTCTCCGTATCGATCGCAACCGCGTCGAGCGCGGACAGGGCCGTCTGCCGGATCAGGGCCGTGGACATCGTCATCCCCTCGCTTGTCTCGCGGAAGATCCGTCACAGCCCGCTGGCGCGCAAGGAGATAGCTCAATTGCGGCCGCTTGCCTAAAGGGGCGCATGACAGGGCCGCCAATCGGCATTACGCTGCAGGCCGGCGTGAAACGGTGCGGCATGCAGGCCGCCCTGGGAGGAGAGATGGTCGCAGGCTGGGCAGTGATCCTCAGCGCGCTGGCCTATCTGTGCATCCTGTTCTTCGTCGCTCATTACGGCGACACGAAGGGGCGCCACCTGCTCAGCGGCCGCTCCCGCACCACGATCTATGCGCTGGCGCTTGCGGCCTATTGCACATCCTGGACCTTTTTCGGGTCGGTTGGCCTCGCCTCGCGGTCCGGGCTCGATTTCCTCGCGATCTATGTGGGCCCGATCCTTGTCATCGGCCTTGGCTGGCGCTTTGTCGCGCGTGTGGTCGATGTCGCCAAGGCGCAGAACACCACCTCGATCGCCGATTTCCTGGGTGCCCGCTACGGCAAGAGCCAGGGCGTTGCGGCGCTTGTCTGCGCCATCCTCGTGGTCGGGGCGCTGCCCTATATCGCCCTGCAGCTCAAGGCGGTCTCGTCCTCGCTGATGGTGCTGCTCGAGGCGTCGGACGCCGCGCCCGCCAGTCGCAACATGCCGATCTTCGGCGATCTCGCGCTGCTCGTGGCCATCGTCCTGGCGGCCTTCGCCATGGCCTTCGGCACGCGCCATATCGACGCCACGGAGCATCAGGACGGCCTGATGCTCGCCATCGCGCTCGAATCCGTCGTCAAACTGGTGGCCTTCCTCGCGGTCGGCATCTTCATCGTCTACTGGATGTTCGACGGCCTGGCCGACCTCATCGTGCGGGAAGCCGCGACGGCGGCCGCCCCGACACCGCTCTTCGACCGGACATCGGACCTCGGCACCTTCCTGACGATGACGGTGCTCTCCGCATCCGCCATCCTGCTGCTGCCGCGCCAGTTCCACGTGACCGTCGTGGAGAATCGTGCCCTTTCGGACGTGCGCCGTGCGGCCTGGATGTTTCCGCTCTATCTCGTCCTCATCAACCTCTTCGTCATTCCCATCGCGCTCGCGGGCGAGGTGCTGTTTGCCCCCGGCAGCATCGACCGCGACATGACGGTCCTTGCGCTGCCGCTATCGGCCAATGCCGGGCTGATCGCGCTCTTTACCTTCGTGGGCGGGCTCTCGGCCGCCACAGCCATGGTCATCGTCGAGTCGGTGGCGCTCGCGATCATGATCTCGAACCACCTCGTCATGCCGCTGGTCGCGCGCCAGCGCGGTGCCACCGGCGACCTGTCGGGGGCTGTCCTGCTGGTGCGCCGGCTCGCCATCGTCGCGGTGATCTTTCTCGGCTATGCCTATTACCGCAGCGCGGGCGAGGCCGAGCTGGCCTCCATCGGGCTTTTGTCCTTCGCCGCCGTCGCACAGGTCATGCCGGCCTTTCTTGGCGGTCTGCTCTGGTCGCGCGGCACGGCGACGGGGGCAACCGCCGGGCTGATGGTGGGCTTCGCCACCTGGTTCTATACGCTGCTCCTGCCCAGTCTCGCCTACGATCCCGGCCCTGCCTCGCTGATGGGGGCCCTTGTCGCCCACGGGCCGCTCGGCATCGATTGGCTCAAGCCCACGGCCCTGTTCGGTCTGGAGGCGCCGCGTCTGACCCACGGCGTGTTCTGGTCCCTCGCGCTCAACGTGCTCGCTTATGTCGGCGTCTCCTATCTGCGCGCTCCGACGCCGCTCGAGCGACTGCAGGCCAATGTCTTCGCAGGCGGTGCTGGCACGCCCGTGGCCCAAAGCCTGCTGATCTTCGGCGCCTCTGTCAGCATCGGCGAGCTTGAGGTCACGGTCGGGCGCTATCTCGGGCGCGACCGGGCCAAGGCGGCTTTTGACGGGTTTCTGGAGGGTCGCGGCAGCTCTACGGTGCGCGAACAGGAAGCAGACATCCATGTCCTGCGCTTTGCCGAGCACCTTCTGGCCTCCGCCATCGGCGCCTCGTCGTCGCGCCTCGTCCTGTCGCTCCTGCTGCGCCGGCGCAATGTCTCGACCAAGGCCGCGCTCAAGCTCCTCGACGATGCCTCCGCTGTCTTCCAGTACAACCGCGACATGCTCCAGCACGCGCTCGACCATGCGCGGCAGGGCATCACGGTGCTGGACAAGGACCTGCGCCTCGTCGCCTGGAACCGGGCCTTCACCGACCTGTACGAGTTGCCGCCCGATCTCGTGCGCGTCGGTGTCGGCCTCGACGAGATCATTCGCTTCAACGCGGAACGCGGCTCCTATGGCGTGGGCGAGGTCGGCGACCTGATCGCGCGACGGCTCGAAAGCTTCTCGGGCGAGCCCGGCCCCGTGCGCCTGCGCCTCTATCCATCCGAGCGCGTGATCGAGCTGCGCACCAACGCCCTGCCCGATGGCGGTCTCGTCACGACCTATACCGACATCACGCAGACCGTGATGGAGGAGGAGGCCCTGGAGCGCGCCAACGAGACGCTGGAGCGCCGTGTCCGGGAGCGCACCGAGGAATTGCTCAGGGTGAATGCCGACCTGACCCGCGCCAAGGCCGAAGCCGAGGAAGCCAACGCCTCCAAGACGCGCTTTCTCGCCGCGGCCAGCCACGACATCCTGCAGCCGCTCAATGCGGCGCGCCTCTATGCCACATCCATTGTCGAGCGCGACCGGCAGGCCGACGATCCGGCGCTCGCCGAAAATGTCGAGGCGGCACTCGACGCCGTCGAGGAAATCCTGACGGCTCTGCTCGACATCTCGCGCCTCGATGCAGGCGCCATGCGGGCGGAGATCACGACCTTCCGCATCGATGAGATCCTGAAGCCGCTCCAGCGCGAATTCGGGCCGATGGCGCGCGAGAAGAACCTGCGCCTGGTCTTCGTGCCGTCGAGCCTGACCGTGCGTTCGGATCGCAGGCTCCTGCGCCGTCTCGCCCAGAACCTGATCTCGAACGCCATCAAGTATACGCCGAACGGCAAGGTGCTGGTCGGTGTGCGCCGGCGCGGCGACCGCTTGCGGCTCGAGGTCTGGGACACGGGTCTCGGCATTCCCGCCTCGAAGCAGAAGACCGTTTTCCAGGAATTCGAGCGGCTCGAACGCGGCGCCCGCGTGGCGCGCGGCCTTGGACTGGGCCTCTCCATCGTCGAGCGCATCACTCGCGTGCTCGACCACCCGATCAGGCTGCGCTCCGCCGTCGGCAAGGGGAGCGTGTTCCTCGTGGACGTGCCGCAGGGCGACCCGATGCCTGAACTGCTGCCGGCCTCCGAATCGAAACCGACGCCGTCGGCGCCGCTCGCGGGCCTGAGCGTGCTGGCCATCGACAACGAACCGGCCATCATCGAGGGCATGCGCACGCTGCTGACGGGCTGGGGCTGCCGCGTCATGACAGCCGAGAGCCTGCAGGGGGCGCAGGCCATTCTCGACCGCGGCGACCGGCGCCCCGATGTGATCATCGCCGATTACCATCTTGATGACGGTGACGGGATCGACGCCATCACCACCCTGCGCGGGCGGCTCGATCCCGAGACGCCCGCGATCCTGCTCACGGCCGACCGCACGGCCGAGGTGCGCGCTGCCACGCTGGCCAGCGACATCCACCTCATGAACAAGCCGCTCAAGCCCGCAGCCCTGCGCGCCCTGCTCGCCCAGTGGCGTGCGACCCGGTTGGCCGCGGAATGAGGTCGCCCCGGTCGCCCGGTCAGACCAGCGGCGTGAAGGGCGGGCGCCCGCTCGTCAGCGCGTCGTCGAGCAGGTCGAGTCGGTCCTGCCCCCAGAACACCTCGCCATCGAGCACATAGGCCGGCGAGCCGAACACGTCGGCAGCGACCGCCTCCTCGAAATGGCGCTCATAGGTCGCCTCGGTCGCATCGGCCTGCGCGACCGCGAGCAACCCGGCCCCGTCGAGGCCGGCATGATTGGCCAGACGTGTGAGCACCTGCGGGTCGGCAAGATTGAGCTCACGCTCCCAGACGCCCGCAAAGGCCTGCCGCAGGAAGGCGTCACCGCTTCCCGCCTGCGCGGCTGCAATCGCCATGCGATCCGCCAGATTCACGTCGAAGGGCCAGAATTTCGGGCGGACATGGAAGTCCAGCCCGCGCCTCTCGCGCCAGCGCTGCAGTTCCAGCAGCCGGTAGCGCTGGCGGGCCGGGTGGCGATTGGGCAGCGTCAGCCCGCCCGTCTGCGCAAAGACATTGACGAGATAGACCGGCTTGAAGTGCACGCGCACGCCGAACCGGCTCGCAATGTCCATCAGCTGCGCATGGCCGAGATAGGCCCAGGGCGAGGCGAGCGAGAAATAATAGTCGATGGTGCGGGGACCGTCCTGTCTGGCCATGGGCGAAGCTGTTCTCTTGCAAGGGCGCGAGGCGCGGAAAAAAGGGCGCGAGGCGCGGAAAGGGTCGGCAGTCGAGCTGCCAACCCATCGGGCCGCATTTTCCGCGTCGATTCAAGCGGCGTTCCCGCAAGGGCGAAAGCGCTCCCGGGGAAGCTGTCCGTCAGGCCGCCTCTCCGCCCTGCGCCGGTGCATAGAAACCGCCGCCCTCGCGGGCCATGCGCTTCAGCAGCTTGCCCGGCGCGAAG
>JBIPLL010000530.1:0-2631 GCA_044368425.1 Beijerinckiaceae bacterium | reverse complement strand
AATTGCCTCGAAGGACATGCTCAAGGGCCTGATCGCCGGTTTTTTCGGGCTGATGATCGGCGCCATCGGAGCCGACCCGATCTTCGGCACCCCCCGGGCCACGTTCGGCTTGCTCGAACTCTATGACGGCGTGCCGCTGATCGCGGCGCTCGTCGGCCTGTTCGCCGTCTCCGAAGCCTTCATGATGCTGGAGGAGGAAACGGTCGTCCGGCAAGGCTCTCTCGGCGCGGCAAAGGCCGCCCGCTGGGCCGATACGCTCGACGGCGTGCGCATGACCTTCCGCTATTGGTGGCAGACGGTCTGGACCTCGATGATCGGCCTCATCATCGGCATCCTGCCCGGCGCGGGCGCAACCATCGCGGCCTTCCTCGCCTATCACTACTCCAAGCTGCTCTCCCGCAACCCGGAAGAATACGGCAAGGGACATCCCTGCGGCGTCATCGCACCGGAATCGGCGAATAACGGCGTGACCTCCGGAACGCTCGTTCCGGTCATGGCGCTCGGCATTCCCGGCGGCGCAACGGGCGCCGTCATGATGATCGTGCTGTCCTATAACGGCATCGTGCTGGGTCCGCGCCTCTTCACCGACAAGCCGCAGCTGGCCTATGGCGTGTTCGTGATGATGTTCGTCGCCTATCTGCTGATGACGATCCTGATCCTGCCGCTGGCGCGCTACATGAGCCGCGTCGTCTGGATACCGACCAAGTTCCTCGTCCCGCTGATCCTGTCGATGATCGTGGTCTCGGCCTTCTCCGAGCGCGAATACATCTTCGACATGGGCCTCGCCCTCTTCTTCGGCGTGATCGGCTACATCGCCCGAAAGACGAATTACGAGGTCACCGCCATCCTCGTCGGCGTCCTGCTGGGGCCTCTCTTCGAGACCTACCTGCTGCGCGCCCTGCGTGTCGGACAGGGCGATCCCTCGATCCTGTTTTCCTCAACCATCGGCAACGTCATCTGGGTGATGGCACTGGCCTCGGCCATGCTGCCCTATCTGCGCGCCAGGCGTCGCGAAGGTGTCCTTGCCAAATCGGCGGCAGCCGGAAATGACTGAGCGGAGCCGCCACCTCATGCATAACGGCACAGGCGTTTCGACCGATACCCCGGTGATCGACATCTCCGGCGGGCGCGTGCGCGGCTTTCTGCGCGATGGCATCCACACCTTCCTCGGCATCCCCTACGGCGCCGATACGGGCGGAGCCCCACGGTTCAAGCCGCCCCGGCCGGCACCGCCATGGAGCGGCGTCCGGCTCGCCTATCGCCATGGCGATGCCTGCCCGCAGGTCGCCCGCACGCATGGCATCGCGAGCGAGGCCGCGTTTCTCGAAGAAGCCTTCCTGCTCGGCTTCGTCGACGGGCCCCAGTCGGAGGATTGCCTGCGCCTCAATGTCTGGACGCCCGGGCTGGACACAGGCAGGCGGCCCGTCATGGTCTGGCTGCATGGCGGACATTTCTCCGTCGGCTCAGGCCACGACCAGGCCTCCTATGACGGCGCCAATCTGGCACGGCGCGGCGACGTGGTGGTGGTGACGCTCAATCACCGTCTCAACGTGCTGGGGCACCTCGACCTGTCTGCCTTCGGCGACGACTATGCCGGCTCCGGCAATGCCGGGATGCTGGACATCGTGCTCGCGCTGCAATGGGTTCGCGACAATGCGGCCGCCTTCGGAGGCGACCCGGATTGCGTGACGATCTTCGGGCAATCGGGCGGCGGCGCCAAGGTGACCACGCTCATGGCCATGCCGATGGCACGCGGCCTGTTCCACCGCGCCATCGTGCAGAGCAACTGCGCCCTGCGCCAGCTCGATCAGGACATGGCAACGCGGCTGGCGGGCGCCGTGCTCGATGAACTGGGCCTGAGCCCGGCCGATATCGGCAGGCTCCATGAGCTTCCCTATTCCGTCCTCAGCCGGGCCGAGCTTGCGGCGGTCGCCCGGTTGTGCCCGCCGGGCAATCCGGCCCGCCGCAATCGCCGCGTGCGCTGGGAGCCGGTCGTCGACGGCCGGATCCTGCCTCATCATGCCTTCGATCCGGCCGCCCCTGCGATCAGTGCTGACGTGCCGCTTCTGGTGGGCACGACCCTGAACGAGTTCACCCACGCCGTCGGCGCGCCGCAACTCGACGCGATGACGGAGGAGGAGGTCCGGCAGGCCCTGCGGGGTGCATTCGGCCCAAGCGCAGACGCCGTCCATCGCACCTTCCGGGAGCGCCACCCGTCCCTGTCGCCCTTCGACCTGATGTCGCGCGCCTATTCGGCGACCATCCGCGAATGCGCAGTGATCCAGGCGAGGCGCAAGGCGGCCCAGCGCGCCGCGCCGGCCTGGCTCTACTGGTTCCAGTGGCAGACGCCCGTCCTCGATGGCAGACCGCGCGCCTGGCACAATGCCGAGTTGCCCTTCGTCTTCGCCAATGCCGGGCGCTGCGCGACGGCGACAGGCGGCGGCCCGGAGGCACTGGAGCTGGGCGATCGCGTCTCGGACGCCTGGATTGCCTTCGCACGCCATGGCGACCCCAATCATTCCGGCCTGCCCCGCTGGGAGCCTGTCGGGGAGGATGGCGCGACCACGATGATCCTTGATAGCGTCTGCCGCGCGGAGATCGATCCCGATGGACCGGAGCGCGCGGTCACGG
>JBIPLL010000753.1:0-2633 GCA_044368425.1 Beijerinckiaceae bacterium | reverse complement strand
TCGACTTCCGCTGCCTCAGGCTCCCGATCACGGTCTCCCGTCACGCGCCCGCAGGGGCGGCGAGCGCCATCGCCTCGCACGCGTTTCTCGAGGCCGCCCGCGCCGGCCGCTTCACGTTCACCGCCCGCCCCGAGACGCCGCTGGCGTTAATCTATGTCCGCGACGTGCTCCGCGCGTTCGTGAGCCTGCTCGCAGCGCCGGCTGCTGGGCTCTCGCAGCGGGTCTACAATATCGCCGGGATGACGGTGACGCCTGGCGAGATCGCGGCGGCGATCCAACGCCGCCTGCCCGACGCCGCGCTCGACTTTCGGCCCGACGAGGCAGTCGACCGTGTGCTGGCGAGCTGGCCCGGCCAGATCGACGACTCGACGGCCCGCCGCGACTGGCAGTGGCGGCCGGAGTGGAATCTCGAGCGGATGACCGACGATTTTCTGGCCACGGTCGCAGCGGATGCAGAGGCGACACGGTGAGCCACGCTTCCTCGATGCCCCGGCTCCGGACGCACGCCAACTACGAGCGGCTCGTGGCGCTTGCCGCGGAGAGCCACGCCCGCGGCCGCGATCCGTTCGCCGCCGCGCCGCGCGACATCGCGCTGGCCCGGCTCTACTGCCATGCCTTTCGCCGCCATGTGATCGGTGCGTTTCACGCCACGCGGCGGGAGCTCGCGGCCATCGCCGTCGCCGGCCCTGCCGCTCCGCACGTCGCCCGCGCAGCCGAGTCGCTCGCCGACCTGGCCGACCGCTCGATGGACCCCGTGGAGCGCGACGTCAAGGCGCTGATCTCGTCGTTCCACCACTATGCCACGCACGTCGGGCGCGCGGTCGAGTCGCTGGCTCGGGCCTGCGATCTCGCCGACGCTGCGGCGGGCACCCCGCTGGCGGTGATCCGCGAACGGTTCATCGCGCACATGGAGGCGATCACGGCCGGCAACGGCCTCTCGCTCACCCGCGACGACGCCGCCCCTGCGCAGGGCTGCTTCCAGGTGCCGAACCTGGGGATCACGATCGTGCCGCTCGTCTACGGCGACCACCATTCGTGGAATCTGGCGTGGCTCGACGGTGCGAAATCCGATGTGCCCTGCCACGTCCACCGCGAGGGCGTGGAGATCCACCTGGGCTACGGGCCGCTGCACGGCCACACGATCCTCGGCGACGTGAAGGCCGAGGTGACGGAGGGCTACGCGATGCCGATCCCGCCCGGCACGCGGCACGGGTATGTGAACATCGGCAGCCTTACGCACCACGTGCCGTTCATCTTCGGGTCGCTCACGCTCGGCGGCTGGGGCGTGTTTCTCGACGTCGACGCCCGGCCCACGGAGGCGGGCGACCTCAAGGCGTTGACCGTGACTGCGGCCGAGCTCAACGGCACGGTGTTTCTCGAGCGGGAGATCGCGGCGGCCGCAGCCGCGCGGGCCACGCTGCGCCGCACGCTCATCCCAGCCGACCGGACCCGCCGCGACGGCACCGGCGGACTCGAACTTTCCCTGGCTGCGGTGGTGGGCGAGCCGCTCGTGCTCGAGGCCGAGCGGTTTCGCGCGGTGTCGGTCGTGCGCGGCCGCGGCACGCTCGCGCTCGCCGGCGAAGAGGCTGCAATCGCGCCGCACGATCACTTCGGCATCCCGGCAGACCTGCCGGCGACGATCACCGCACGCGGCAGTGAGCCACTCGTGCTTCTCGACGCGACTCTTCGATAAGGGGACCGGAGCGATCCTTGTTCGGCGGACGGGAAAGGCGAACTGTTGATCGATCAGGTCCGATTCTTGCCTCGGTCTAGTCCCGGCTGTTGCGCCCCAAGATCCGCTCCGCTCGGCCGACCTATCCTTCTTGGCGAAAGGAAAAACTTTCGGAGGCGTCGGCGGGGCGAGGGGCGATCGCCGCTCCTTGCCCTTGGGGCCTCCGCGGCGGCACAATTCTGGTCCCTGCGGCAACGCTCACAGAGCGTTGCACGGACACGCGTGGGATCCGGCCGGGCTCTTGGTGAACACCTATGAATTTCAACTGCCCCTCCTGCAAGATGAACTTGTCGGTATCCGAGGAGCACGCCGGGAAGTCCGCGCGTTGCCCCGGCTGCGGCAGCCGCGTCACCGTACCGAGCGCGGACAAGGCGTCGGCTTCAGCGGGCGATTCCTCCAAGTCGTCGAACGGGGCCGGGGACCGGCCGGCTGACCAGCAGCGGGAAATCAAGCACCGCACGGGCTGGCAGGAGTCGGATCCTGCCAATCCAAACCTCTTGCTGTCGTTCGGCGTGGGCATCAGCATCAACGTCTACATCCTGCTGCTTGGCCTGGCCCTGCGCAAGACCTACGTGTACACGATCCTGTTCGATCGCGGCTGGGTGAACTTTGCGGAGACGTTCGTATTTTCGTGGGGCATGGCGATCATCATCCTCAAGTACAAGAAGCTTGTGCATCAGCGCAACGCCCTGCTGCTCGACGTGCTTCCGCAGTCGCTCGGCCGCGAAATCAACAGCGACAACGTCAGCAAGTTCGTCGATCACGTCTACGGGCCGGGTTTTCAGTCGACGCCAGTGTCCGGATCACACTCTTACCGCCCCAAGTGCGTGTCTAGTGTCAGCCTCTTGAGCATCTTCTCCGGTACTGCGCCCGCCCCCCATTCGCACTCGAGCGACTCTCC
>JBIPLL010000528.1:0-2658 GCA_044368425.1 Beijerinckiaceae bacterium | reverse complement strand
AGCTCATAAAGCGGCATGTCTCGCGCGCTTCTCATCGTTCTCGATTCTGTCGGCATTGGCGGGGCGCCGGACGCGGAAGCCTATGGCGATGTTGGCGCCGACACGCTTGGCCATATTGCGCAGGCCTGTGCACTTGGGCGCGGAAACCGGGACGGCCTGCGGGCTGGGCCGCTGCATCTTCCGCATCTGGCCGGGCTCGGGCTCGGCCTTGCCTGTCGGCAGGCGACGGGAGCGATTCCGCCGGGGCTTGCACCGCCGGTCGAGGTGGCAGGGCTCTGGGGCAGCGCGGTCGAGACCTCGCGCGGCAAGGACACACCATCGGGCCATTGGGAAATCATGGGGTGCCCGGTCGATTTTGACTGGGGCTATTTCCCGCGCAGCATTCCGGCTTTCCCGCCCGCGCTGGTTGCCGATCTCTGCCGGGAGGGCGCCTTGCCGGGCGTTCTCGGCGACTGTCACGCCTCCGGGACGACCATCGTCGCGGAGCTTGGCGCGGAGCATGTGCGCACGGGTAAGCCCATCGTCTATACGTCGGTCGACAGCGTCCTGCAGATCGCGGCCCATGAAGAGACCTTCGGCCTGCAGCGTTTGCTCGATCTCTGCGTGATTGCCCGGCGTCTGTGCGATCCGCTGCGAATCGGACGCGTGATCGCGCGGCCCTTTGTCGGCTCGGCCGAGACGGGCTTCAGGCGGACGGGCAACCGCCGTGACTTTGCCGTGCCGCCGCCGCATCCGACCTTGTTCGATGCGCTGAGCGAGGCTGGCCGCGATGTCGTGAGCGTCGGCAAGATCGCCGACATCTTCGCCCATCGCGGGACGGGCCGGGAAGCGAAGGCGAGTGGGAACATGGCCGTGGTCGATGCCTGCCTTGCGGCTCTGGACGGTCTGAAGGATGGCGGTTTCGTCTTCGGCAATTGCGTGGATTTCGACAGCGAATACGGCCATCGGCGAGATGTGCCCGGCTATGCGGCGGCGCTCGAGGCCTTCGACCGGCGCGTGCCCGATCTCATCGGCGCGCTTCGCCCCGGCGATGTGCTCGTCCTCACGGCCGATCACGGCAACGATCCGACATGGCCTGGCACCGACCATACGCGCGAGCAGGCGCCGGTTCTGGTGGCTGGACCTGGCATTGCTACCGGCACGATCGGGCGTCGCGACACGTTCAGCGATCTTGCGGCGAGCCTCGCCATGCATCTTCGTGTCGCCTGGCACGGGCCGGGAACGCGCTTTCTGTCGCAAGGGCTGCGTTGACAGCGAGGGAGCTGCCTCGCATAGTCCGGGCAGTTTCCGGTCCGGAAACGTGGCTGGTGCCGCCCCTCGGGCGGCATTTGATTTTCTGCCATGTCCTGCGGGCCGGATCCTCGCCGCGCCGGAGGGCGCATCGCAACAGGCCGCGAGAGCGGCCCAGAGAAAAGGACGCCAGACCGTGTCGTCGTCGCTCCTGCCGACCTATGCCCGCGCAGACATCGCCTTCGAAAGTGGAGAGGGCGCCTGGCTGATCGCGCGAGGAGGAGAGCGATATCTCGATTTCGGGGCCGGCATCGCGGTGAATGCTCTCGGGCATGCGCATCCGCATCTCGTCGAGGCGCTGACGCAGCAGGCGGCCAAGCTCTGGCATACGTCCAATCTCTACCTGATCCCCGAAGGCGAGCGCCTGGCCGAGCGGCTGACGCAGGCGACCTTCGCGGACAAGGTGTTCTTCACGAATTCCGGTGCCGAGGCGCTGGAATGCGCGATCAAGATGACCCGCAAGTTCCATGCGGCAAGCGGGCATCCCGAGCGCTTCCGCATCATCACCTTCGAGGGCGCCTTCCATGGGCGCACGCTCGCGACCATCGCGGCAGGCGGGCAGAAGAAATATCTCGAGGGCTTCGGTCCCAAGGTCGAGGGTTTCGACCAGGTGCCCTTCGGCGACCATGAGGCGCTGATGGCTGCCATCGGACCGGAGACGGCGGGCATCCTGATCGAACCGATCCAGGGCGAGGGCGGCATCCGTCCCGTGCCCACGCAGTGCCTGCGGGGCCTGCGCGAATTGTGCGACGAGAAGGGCCTGCTCCTCATCTTCGACGAGGTGCAGACCGGTGTCGGGCGCACGGGCAAGCTGTTCGCGCACGAATGGGCGAGCGTCACGCCGGACATCATGGCGATTGCCAAGGGCATCGGCGGAGGGTTCCCGATGGGCGCCTGCCTCGCGACCGAGGAGGCCGCCAAGGGGATGACCGCAGGCACCCATGGCACCACGTTCGGCGGCAATCCGCTGGCCATGGCGGTTGGCAATGCCGTTCTCGATGTGGTTCTGGCGCCGGGCTTTCTCGAGAGCGTCGAGCAGAAGAGCCTGCGCCTCAAGCAACGCCTCGCAGAGCTGAAGGACCGCCATCCGCGCATCATCGAGGATGTGCGTGGCTCCGGCCTGCTGCTCGGTCTCAAGACCCGCGTCGCGAATACGGATTTCGTGGCGGCGGCGCGCGAGGAAAAGATCCTGACCATTCCGGCCGGCGACAATGTCGTCAGGCTCATTCCGCCCCTGATCATCGGGGATGCGGAGATGAGCGCGGCGCTGGAGCGTCTCGATGCTGCCTGCCGCCGCATGGAACGCGAGCTTGCCGAACAGGCGCTGCCAGGAGCGGCGGAATGAGCATGGCGCGCCACTTCCTCGAC
>JBIPLL010000560.1:0-2659 GCA_044368425.1 Beijerinckiaceae bacterium | reverse complement strand
TACGTTCCTCCACATGGATTCTCCATCTGATATGTCGCCTGGCAATCCTAAATCAGACGCTTTGCGATTGATGAGAAATGCCCGTTTTAGGCTTTGATCACTAGCTAACGCTTCCATGCGGACGTGTTTAAACCATCGTCCCGCCTCATTATTATACAAATGCTGAAACGCCGCCGTCCACGCGCCGTTGCCGAACTTCCCTCCGCCAATCTCGGCCACCGTTCCCCCGACAGCCGCGGCAAGCGCCGTGCGCGACGCGATGCCGACTAGGCCTGTAGAATTCAACACCTGACCAACACCTGGCACGTGGAATACAAAAGATGACGCTGCGGCAGATAGGAATCCCTCTTTGAATGAACCTCCCTGCGCCGCATTGGCCGCGCCGCCCACGACCCCATGGCCCGCAACGTGGGAAGCCGTCAATGCGATTTTCGCAAAACCACTGGCATTTTCAGCCGCTACCCCCACCGGATGCAGCACTCCGGCACTGATGGCAGCGGTCAACCCAGAGATGGCCGCGCTTTTTAAGACATCTCGTAACTTGCCGCCATACAGCGCGGTGCGCGCTCCGCCTGACACCGCGCCAGCCACACCTACTCCTACTGCATAGGCTGCATTTGTACCCAATCCCAGCCCGGAAATTGAACCTGCCCAGCCCGCGACCGCAGGCGCGACATAGATCGCAGCCACGACAGCCACCACCACCACCGTGATGATCACCCGGTTCTGGTACACCCATTTATCCGCCTTGGCGTGCAGCTTTGCCAGCGGGTGGATCTTACTGACGGCCTTCAAAAACTTCTGAACGCCCTTGTTCAGTTTTTTGAAGAACTTGCTCACCCACGAGTACCCCGTCGGGTCAATGGACGAAAGCGGATTGTTCCGCACGTAGCTGTAGGCATTGAAGGCCTGAGAGTCGGTAATGTCCTGGATGACCGGGTCCGGAGACAGGAACTGGCCCACAAACGGATCATAAAGCCGCCCATTCATGTGGACCAAGCCGAGCGTGTCCAGCATCTCATGCCCGGTGAAGCCGGAGCGGATGTCCTCTGCGATGGCGGGCCGGGGCTGGAGGGTGCCTGTGCCTCCCTCGATACGCTGCCCCCAAGAATCAAAGGCCAGATGCGCCTCCACCACCGTGCTAGCCGTCAGTGCAGAAATGGCAGCGGCAGAGCCGTTCCCAGCGGTGGTCACAAGGGACTGGGAACCGAGATGATCCCCATGGAAGAGGCGGTAGTGCGCCGTAGCCGCAGCGTGCACACCGCCACTGACAAGCGTAGTCAGCGTGAACTGCCCGGCACCACCCAGAGCGTGGCGCTTCTGGATCTTGTAAAGGTGGGTGCTCGCGGGCTCCGTGACCCGGTTAGTAGCTGCATTGAGCGGGTCAAAGGGCGTGGTGGATTTGTAAAACCGCACGTACTCGTAGCCGTCCAAATAGAGGGTGGTGGTGGCGCGGAACTCGGTGGGTCCAGACTGAGGCTGGTGGACCTCAAAGGACACCTGCCGCAGGCGGGAATCCGAGGCATCATAATCAAACCACAGCGCAGCAATCGCGGTGGGATTACTCGTGGTGGGCATGCGCCAGATGGAGGCTGGCTGGCCGGAGAAAAGGGTCAGGATACGATTCTTGACAGATTCTAGTTTTTGAGCGATTTGACTGGATGCCAAGACAGTTGCGAATTGAGTATCCGGGAGCGGTGTATCACATCCTGGCGAGGGGAGACCGGCGTGAGGCGATTGTGGAGGATGATGGGGACCGCGAGATGTTTGTGGCCACGCTGGCGGAGGCCTGCAAGCGGACCGGGTGGCAGGTGTTGGCCTGGGTGCTGATGGATAATCATTACCACTGGCTGGTGCGCACGCCGGAACCCAATCTGGTGGACGGAATGAAATGGTTTCAACTGACTTATACGCAGCGCTACAATGCGAGGCATCGAGGCTGGGGACATCTGTTTGGCGGCCGATATAAGGCGATCCCGGTGCAGGCGGAGGGTGAGGGTGCGGGGGATTACCTCAAGACGCTGATGGATTACATTCACCTCAATCCGGTGCGGGCCAGGATGGTGAAGGCAGGCAGTGGCCTGGGCCTGTTGGATTACCGATGGAGCAGCCTGGCGCAGGGCTACGGACTGCCGCTGGGCAAAAAGCGTCCGAAGTGGCTTGAGGTGGAGGAGGGTCTGAAACTGTGGGAGCTGGCAGACACGGCAGCAGGCAGACGGATCTTTATCGAGCGACTTGAGAAGCGGTCGGAAGCTGGGAGCCGGAAGAAATGCGGTCTGCCGCAGGAGGACCTTTGTGAAGGGGCGCAGATGACGGTTCGGCGCGGGTGGTACTGGGGCACGCAGGCGTTCCGTGAGTGGTTGGAGGCCAAGGTGGGCGGGGCGGGGAGGGCCAAGCCAAAGGGACGATCACTGGCCGCATCGGCCGAATCCCGTGCGAGCCACGATCAGGCCGAAGCGGAGCGGTTGGTGATAAGTGGAATGAAGGAACTGGGACTTTCGGTAGAGGATCTGGATCGGCTGGCGGGGAGCCATCCGCGCAAGGTGGCCATGGCGCAGGCGATCCATTCCGTGACGTCGGTCTCCCAGGTGTGGATGGCGGAGCGATTGAAGATGAAAAGCGCGGCGAATGTCAGCCAGCAGCTACGACGTCTGAAACG
>JBIPLL010000620.1:0-2660 GCA_044368425.1 Beijerinckiaceae bacterium | reverse complement strand
AGCTAGAAATCCTGCCGAATCTTCAGCGGATCGCCTTGAGCTTTCCGGCGAAAACGTGCTCACTGTCGTCCACAGCGGTTAACTTGCCGCGAGTGCGATTACCACAAATTCTATGGAGAAAAACATGCAACTGAATGTCGGAAAAGTGATCGTCGCGATGGAGCAAATGGCCGTGGGCGGTCGGGTCTGGGCAACTCCCTTGGCTTCCGCCTTGCCCTGAGTTCTTCCTAAATCCCCAAGTCGTCGGAATCTTGGGGAAATTAACGTCTGTTCAACTGCTTTCGAGTTTTGAGGTAGAATGAATAGAGTGAGGTTTGTTGTGAAGAATGATCAAGTGGGAGCAACACTATGAAATGGCAAGATTGCACATCGGTGGACCCGATGGTGTGTCACGGAAAAGCTTGCGTGAAGGGAACTCGCATAATGGTTTCAGTTGTTTTGGATAATCTCGCATCGGGTCTTAGTCGACCGGATATTCTTCGCAACTACCCATCATTAAAAAACGAAGATATCGATGGCTGCATTTCCTACGCTGCGGAACTTGTGCGTGAACGATTTGTATCGCTTACGCCAGGAGCAGCATAAATGCGTTTCAAGGTCGACGAGAATTTGCCAATCGACGTTGCCGAAATCCTTCGAGCTAATAACCATGATGCGATGACCATTTTTGATCAGGAAATGGTCATTACATGCCACCCACGCATTTGGATAAAAGCATGCAAATCAGGGAGCGTCGACGGTGCGGGTGTTGGGCTAGCAATCGCGAGGGCATACATACGCCCAAAGGCCACTGCATTCGATTTGATGGTTGGCTATTTCGGCGTGAGTGAGGGGGGTGCTTTCTCAGGGCAACAGCATCTTAAATGATTGCTGCTAGGCAGTTTAGGAGATAGTTTTCGTCCCACGCTGCTCGTTTTCGCTTCTTCCGACTGCTTTCTTTCGACGTGTCCAGGCTAACGATGTTAATCGCGAAGCGTCGAAGCAATGCAAAATTGTCGGGACTGTGCCCCTTGCGAATCCGGCTCTGTTCTTCGTTGAAGGTCATGTCCAGAACCCAATGAAACGAGTTCTCGATGCCCCAATGCGCCCGAACCGTACTTGCAAATTTCTTTACGCCAACCGGTAGGCTGCTCAGGTAGTATCGAATCTCGCAGCATTCCTTACCATCGCGCAGGGTGATGTTGTGGACTTGGCCGATCGACTTCGCTCCCTTCCAGGAATCGGTCAATTCCTTCATCGATTCGGGAATGGGGGCTTGGTAGTAATAGCGATTCTCCCGCCGCCCATGTTTGGAATCCGATGTATGGTGGTGTCGCACCCCGCCTTCAACACAGCCTTCCTCGTGGACTTAATCAAAGTACTCGCTCATCGCCTTGTGCAACGTCGGATGGTTATCCTTGATCGCTAGGACATAGTCTCCATCACCCTCGATGATTTGCGCTGCGATCTCCTTTTGGCTTCCCATCGCGTCCATGGTGATGATCGCCCCTTTTAGTTCCAGTTTCCTGAGCAATTCAGGAATGGCTATGATCTCATTGGACTTCTGGTCTACGGATTGCCTCGTGCAGTTCATAGAAGGAGCGAGTGCGTGACCGAGAACCGACGGACACCGAGGTCGCTCGAACCCGCCGAAACCATCACCGTCTTCGAGGTGAGCGAAGGCAGCTGCGCATTTCCTTCCCGCCAATTCCAATCGCAGAGATTGAGGGCGAAAGAAAACTGGTCCTGGACTACAATGGATGGGAACGTGTACAGCTGCATCGTAAGGACGCATCCAATGATTAAAAGCAACTCTCCAGACTGGCTGATCGCTAAAGCGAATATGGCGTTCGAGGCTGCCTGTCGAAAAGTCATCGATCGAGCTCGCCAATCGAATACTGAAATCGTTATCTGGCGAGATGGCGAGATCGTTGAACTATCGCCAGACGAAGCGACCGCGGAATTGGAAACGAACTTGGCCAAACGGGATTCCAGTCTCTGTCGTGAACGGCTGTTCATTCGCTGATTCATTGCCCTCGAACAATCTCACGCGAAGGCGCGAAGGCGCGAAGGAGTAACGCGAAGAGAATGGTAGTGGATCTTGCGAAAGATCCTGGCTGTGAGATCCCTTTCGAGCGTAGCGACCAACCTATTGTAGAACGATTGTCTCAATCGTTCCGGCTCCTGGCGATGAGCAGTTGGGGACAACTGCTCTACATTGCGGCCCATTGTGGTACGACAGTTTCTGTCGTGAAAGGCTGCGCGATAGCTGTCCCGTAACCCTCGAACAACCTCACGCGAAGGCGCGAAGACGCGAAGGGTAACGCGAAGAGAATGGTAGTGGATCTTGCTAAAGATCCCGACCGCGACCCTGCTCGAGCGTAGCGACCAACCTATTGTAGAACCGTTTGGAGATTGCGGGCATATCTTTTCTAGTTGACGGGGACGAGATCGAGAGCGAGAATCGAAAAAAGTTTGAATGGAGAAGTTGGAGGTTCGAAAGCCGAGCCAAATCGGTCGGGTGCCTATTTCAGACTTCAGACTTCAAACTTCAACCTTCAACCTTCAACCTTCAAACTTCAACCTTCAACCTTCAACCTTCAACCTTCAACCTTCAACCTTCAACCTTCAACCTTCAACCTTCAACCTTCAACCTTCAACCTTCAACCTTCAACCTTCAA